>MEUA01000028.1 GCA_001771505.1 candidate division WOR-1 bacterium RIFOXYB2_FULL_36_35 | reverse complement strand
TTAATATTTGAGATGGCAAAACGGTATAATATTAAAATCCGTTTTAATACCGTTAGAATAGAGATATTACACTACGGAGATCCTTTTTGGAAGGCAGATTTTGGCGATGTATATAAAGCAAGCCACGATGTTCTTTCAGCATATACTTTTGGAGCAGCAGCGCTTCAAACACACGGTTCACCGCATACCCTTAAGAACGCTTTAGCTACTTATAAAAAGTTAAGTTCTATGGGAATAGAAATACGTAGACTTTCTGTGCATTTATTCCATAAAGAATTTAACGGGCCAGATAGACCAAGTGAAGAGATTCTCAATGAATATGCTGCAAGGTTTATTGAAGCAATTGAATATTTAAAACCCGCTAAAATCGCGCTAAGGGGCTTAGGTTTACGCCATGGCTTTTTTAGTGAAAATGATTGTGCCTGGATAAACAAAAATCCTGAATGGCTGCATTTTAAATTTATTGAAAGTTTTTTCTGGAATCGAGTTTTTCCCTTCCTTTCTCATGATTTGCAAAAAAAATATACAGAAAAAATTCCAGACGTATCAGGAGAAAGATTTAAACATATTGGGTTTGAGGATTGGATTAATATTGTCAGAGCATCTTCACCCCTCGTTGCTCCAAACAAAGTTAAAGATGCAACTACAATAGACTTTCTAGGATATGAAAATTTAGAAATTCTTCCTGATGGCAGATGGAGAATTAATCCCCAAGTTCATCAAGTACTTGATAATGATGAACTTCGCTCTTGCTCTGACCCCATACCCGAAATGGAGTCCGGCATTTTTTGGTAACTCTACTTAATCTCTACTTCCCCGCTCCCCTTCTGAATTTCACCTATCAAAAAAGCTTCCTCCCCTGATTTTTTTAGAGCTTTTAAAGTCTTATCCACATCTTTCTTCTCAACAACAATAACCATTCCAATTCCCATATTAAATGTTTTATACATCTCGTCATTTCCAACTCGTCCGTACATTTGAACTAAACCGAAGATAGATGGATGTTTCCATGAGAAACGTTCTATATGAGCTTTTGTCCCTTTCGGTAAAAGGCGGGCAACATTTTCAGGAAGTCCGCCCCCTGTTATATGAGCAACTCCCTTAACTTTCACCTGTTTTATTAAGTTTAAAATGGTTTTAGTGTAAATTCTAGTAGGAGTCAACAGCTCTTCACCTAAAGTCTTATCAAGCCCTTTCATCTCTTCATTAATATCAAGATCAGCGCAACAGAAAAATACCCTTCGCACCAAAGAATACCCATTACTGTGAATGCCGGAAGAAGCAAGTCCTAAAATCTTATCTCCAGGCTTAATTTTAGAACCATTAATCACATCTTTCTTTTGAACCATACCGACAACAAAACCGGCCAAATCATACTCCCCATCATTGTACAAACCGGGAAGCTCAGCGGTCTCCCCGCCAATCAATGCACAACCAGCCTCCTTACATCCCTTAACAATCCCCTTTAAAATTTGTTCAGCAATATCAGGGTCTAACTTGTGAACTCCAATATAATCAAGAAAAAATAGCGGTTTAGCGCCACAACAAATAACATCATTCACATTCATTGCAACAAGATCAATTCCTACAGTATCATGCTTATTCATTTTAAAGGCGATTTTAAGTTTGGTTCCAACCCCATCGGTCGCAGAAACCAACATGTTTTTTTCATCGATCGAATAGCAACCGCCAAAAAAACCGATTCCAGAGGCAACTGCGGGATTAAAAGTAGAGCGTGCCAGTTTCTTAACCCTTTTCACCACCTCATACCCCGCCTCTATATCCACTCCCGATGATTTATAAGTTAAGCCTTTCACAGTAATCACCCTCTTTTTTTAGTTATTTGCTATTCGATCCCATATATTTTAAATTTCACGCTAAATTATTATGCTATTTGATTATAATTATACCACTTTACTTTACCCTAAACAATAAGCGCTTATTGCCTTTTCCATAAAATAAAAAACGGGCGTTTACATACACCGCCCGCTCTTATTATTCTTATAAATAAGCTTAAAATTATCTTGCTGATTCTGTTGTTGCTGTACCATAATAAACATCTCCACCACGCAAAACAATAAAGAATCTGCAATCTTTATTCGTACAAGCCCACGCTTTATAACGAATTGCAACTGAGTTGTTAGAAAAGTCAGATAATGGAATAAGTTCCCCCGTTCCACACTTCTGACATTTTGGATAAGAGTTGCATGATTCACCCATGCTATTCACCCCCCTTTTTATTATCTTATCATTTAAAAAATAATTTCAGTGTTTCCAGTTTTTCCGGAATTTCTATAGGATAACTGCCGCTTAAACAAGCCAAACACAAAGAATTTCTCGGCAAATTGATTGACCTAACCAAACTTTCTAAGCTTAAATAACCCAAAGATTCTACATCAAGGTATTTCCTAATGCCTTCAACAGACAAGTTAGCAGCTATTAATTCAGCCCTGGAAGGAGTATCAATACCATAAAAACAAGAATGTGTTATAGGAGGTGAAGATACTCTAAAATGAACTTCTCTTGCTCCCGCGTCTTTTAAAATCTTCACAATCTGCCTGGAGGTTGTCCCCCTTACTATTGAATCATCTAAAACAACCAACTTGCTGTTTCTAACTGTCTCTCTTAAAGGATTTAATTTGATTTTTACTCCCATATCACGGATCTCCTGGCTGGGCTGTATAAAAGTCCTCCCTACGTACCTGTTTTTAATCAACGAGTCACCAAAAGGGATTCTGCTTTCAGACGCAAAACCGATCGCCGCGGGTATTCCCGAATCTGGAACCCCGCTTATAAAATCCATATAAGGAGAATTATGTTCTTTCGCTAAATATTTCCCCATGCTGACTCGGGCTTCATAAACGCTGCGCCCATTAATTACAGAATCAGGTCTGGCAAAATAAATAAATTCAAAAACACATAAAGCAGACTTCTTTTTTCTGGAATAAGTTTTTGACTGCATCCCTTCTTTATCTATAATAACAATCTCTCCATTTGATATCTCTCTTAGAAATTTCGCGCCGACAATATCCAATGCGCATGTCTCAGATGCCACAACATAAGCTTCATCCAACTCGCCAACACACAAAGGCCTGACACCATGAGGATCTTTTATCGCAAAAAGTTTGTCAGTTGTCATAATAAGAAGAGAAAAAGCCCCTTGAATCTGATCAAGAACAGAAAAAAGGGCTTCTTCAAATTTATCTTTCTCCGAAGTAGCAATAAGTCCTGCAATTACTTCAGTATCGGAAGTTCCGGAAAACTTAAATCCTTTATCCTGCAAACCCTGTTTAAGTTCATCGGTATTAATTAAATTACCGTTATGAGCAACAGCAACAGGCCCAAATTTTGTATCCAAAACAAAAGGCTGCGCATTAGAGAGGCTGCTTCCTCCGGTTGTTGAATATCTGACATGCCCGATAGATATGTTGCCTGTTAGATCTTTTAAACTCCATTCTTTGAACACAACATTAACAAGCCCCATCCCAACCTGATAATTAATCTCTTTCCCATTAGATACAGCAATTCCGGCAGACTCCTGTCCTCTATGTTGAAGCGAAAAAAGGCCATAATATGTTGTTTTTGCCAAATGATCACCATCATAAGAATATATGCCGAACACACCGCAGGCTTCTTCAGGTTTATCACATTTTGAGGAACAATTAAAACAAGTCATTAAGCCCTCCAGAAAAATATTTCTTACTATGCTAAATCAATTCTTTCAAAACCGGAAATATATTATCCTTGTCAACTAATTTAACTTCACCTGTCGCCCTTATTTTGAGTTCAAACTTACCTTCTTTTAATCCCTTTCCTATTATTATTTTGACAGGAAAACCGATTAAATCGGCATCTTTTAATTTCATCCCAAGACGACCCGCGCGATCATCAAACGCGATATCATCTCCTACTTGATCGGTCAATTCATTATAAATTTTTTCTGCAGCAACAAATTGCTCAGGGTCTTCAGCATTTACCGGAACTATAATAATTTTATAAGGCGCGATCGCCATCGGCCAAATTATTCCATCCTTGTCATGGCTCTGTTCTATTGCGGCTGCCGCAGTCCTTCCAACCCCTATGCCATAACACCCCATAATAAAAGGTTGCTCATTATTGTTTTCATCAAGATAAGTAGCCTTCATCCCTTCGGAATATTTTGTCCCAAGCTGAAAAATATGGCCCACTTCAATCCCTCGTGTCTTATTTAAGCTTTTACCCTTACATTTTGGACAGTCATCAGATTTTTTGGCTTCTGAAGAAACAGCATAAGAACATTCTTCACAGTAGAAAATTTCTTCTTCGCCGGTATCTGCCAAAACCATGTATTCTTGAGAAAACCCTCCGCCCATAATACCGGAATCCGCGTCAACCACTTTATATTTAAAACCGATACGGTCAAAAATACGGCAATAAGTCTCATACATGTTTTTATACTCTTTATTCAAACATTCTTGGTCCGCATGGAAAGAGTACGCATCTTTCATCATAAATTCGCGAGAACGCATAACTCCAAATCGCGGGCGTATTTCATCGCGGAATTTCGTTTGTATCTGATATAAATTAATTGGCAGCTGTTTATATGAACGTATATTATTGCGCGCAATATCCGTAATTATCTCTTCGTGCGTAGGGCCTAAACAAAATTCTCTATCATGGCGATCTTTTATGCGAAAGAGTTCCTTGCCGTAAAGGTCCCATCGGCCTGTCTCTTTCCATAATTCAGAAGGAAGGAGGACTGGCAGAAAAACTTCTTGAGCTCCAGCATAATTTAATTCTTTACGAATAATATTGGAGACTTTTTGAATAACACGTTGTCCAAGGGGTAAAAGTGAATAAACTCCTGCAGCCAGCTTCCTCATCATACCCGCCCGAAGCATTAATTTATGGGATATTACCTCAGCTTCACCTGGTTCTTCTCGCAAGGTTGGCGCAAAGAGCCTCGACATCTTCATCTATAACTCTTCCTCCACGACATCTTTATTATACCAATTCTTTGAAGCCCTAACAAGAGATTTTTGAAATTTCAGATGATTTTTGATATAGTTAACCCCGATTATTCATACCTCGAGTAATGTTTGACAATTTGTTAGTTATTGATTCTGAGGTGAATAATCGGGGTTAAGGCATGCAACAAACAATGTCACAAAAAATATTAGCTAAAGTTTTCAGGAAATATCCTCAAATAGTAAGCGCCTATCTTTTTGGGTCAAGAGCAAGAGGAAACTTTTCTTCTTCATCAGACTATGACTTTTTGGAGGCTAAATCCTAGAATAGTTGGTTAAGCCGCAGTTGTGAGGTTGAGCCATATAATGCACAACTCATACCTCACAACTTATTTGCATAATTTTTGTTTAAAACGCCACTTTACCAGATGCTAATATTTGCCTACTATTTAGTTCTGGCGACTCTCCTGGCTTGCATATCAAAAAGCTTAAAGATACTTGCATACTCCCAGGGTTAGGATATTTTGCACCACTAGGCCTATCTTGTCTTCTTTCTAATCTCTCACTAAAATATAGCATGGTAAGCCAATCAATATTTTTGTTTATCATGAGAGATTCAACATCATTGGAAGGGGGAATTATTCCTAATAATGCTATCCATTCACCATATATTTTACCTAACAACCTTCTAGAAAAGTCAGGATAATAAAGTAATTTTTCTGTTCCCTGCTCCCACGAAAGCTTGGTTCGCTTATCAAACCAATTTCCTTCTCTAGTAGTAAGAGAATCTCCAAGCATCATTGGAACTTTGGTAGAACCCAAAAATCTCATAGCTATTTGCCTTATAATATCAACATCTTCTGTATTTCCTTGCTCTTCATCTCTCACCCTAAGGTATACTTCATCAGGGACTCTATTTCCTTCGATTCCTTTTGAAACATCTTCGACATTTTCTATCCCCAATCCATTTAAAACATTTCCTCTTAGCTCACTGGGGTTATAGGGTTCTTTCAATTTTTCCATTTGAGAAATTCTGCTCCCAACTAAACTTTTTGCACGATGAAAAACCATGGATGCTAACATCTCCCGACTCCCACCAAGGCTACTTATTACTCTCGCGGCTCTAACTCCCATAATATTTTCCTCCTTTAAGCAATAGACTCTCTCCCAATCCTTTCCCTCCTTTTTTTAAATAAAATATATTTGGTTCTCGTTTACACTCTCGTTTAGATTTCTTTGAAATTTCAGGCGATTTTTGGTATAGTTAAGACATGCAACAAACAATGTCACAAAAAATATTAGCTAAACATGCGGGGTTGAAAGAAGTCGAACCCGGACAACTTATCAACTGCAAAGTTGATCTTGTACTTGGGAATGATATTACATCCCCACCCGCCATAAAAGAATTCGCAAAAATTGGAGTTGCAAAAGTTTTCAACAAAAAGAAAATCTATCTTGTGCCCGATCATTTTACCCCTGCCAAAGATATAAAATCTGCGGAACAGGTTAAGATGATGCGTGAATTTGCCAAAAAATATGGGATAGTCAATTTTTTTGAGATTGGCTGCATGGGTGTTGAACATGCTCTGCTTCCAGAAATGGGAGCAATAATTCCGGGAGATTTAATTATAGGCGCTGATTCTCACACCTGTACATACGGAGCTCTTGGAGCATTCTCAACAGGAGTTGGATCAACAGACATGGCGGCTGCAATGGCAACTGGCGAAGTTTGGTTTAAAGTTCCAGAGCAGTTAAAATTCATCTTTAAAGGCAAGCTTAAAAAATGGGTCGAAGCAAAAGATTTGATCCTTTACACAATAGGGCAAATAGGTGTAGACGGCGCACGGTATATGTCTATGGAGTTTACAGGTCCCGCGATTGAAAAGCTTTCTATTGAAGGCCGTTTGACAATGGCCAATATGGCGATTGAGGCAGGTGGAAAGAATGGAATTTTTGCTCCTGACCAAAAGACTTATGAGTATCTAAAGACAAAAATGAAATTAGGTTCATGGTCTGTGGTCAGTGATCTGTGGTCTAATCTCCAGTCCGATCCCGATGCAGTCTATAAACACACATACAACTGGGATGTCTCAACAATCGAGCCACAAGTCGCCTTCCCTCATTTGCCAAGCAACACAAAGCCTGTGAGTAAATGTAAGAACATAAAAATCGACCAGTCTGTAATCGGTTCATGCACAAACGGTCGTATTGAAGATTTACGAATTGCAGCAAAAATACTAAAAGGGAAAAAGAGAAATAAGAATGTAAGGCTAATAATTATTCCTGCGACACAAGCAATTTACAGTCAAGCCATGAAAGAAGGCTTAATCGACATATTTATGAAAGCGGAAGCGGCAGTCTCAACTCCAACCTGCGGACCGTGCCTTGGCGGGCATATGGGAATATTGGCGGAAGATGAAAGATCAATTGCTACTACAAATCGAAACTTTGTAGGAAGAATGGGTCATCCAAAGTCGGAAGTTTATCTTTCAAATGTTGCAGTGGCGGCAGCCTCTGCTGTAGCAGGATATATTGTAAGCCCTGCGGATTTGTGTTAAAAACTCCTTCAGTAATCTAAAATTAACCCCGATTATTCACCCCGATTGGGATAATCGGGGTTCACGCCAGAATCAATAACTAACAAATTGTCAAACATTACTCGATGTATGAATAATCGGGGTTAAATGATGTTAAACATCTAATAACTTGGCTGTAGAAGTCTACAAAGAAGCTGAAGTAGTAGGCTCCGATTTATTTATCAGGGAGATAAGTTTTTCCATGATTTCGGCGGTTGATGTATATTTAGCATAGTCACGGGGATAATGTCTGAACCTAAGCTTACGATATATTTCATCCCTATGAGGAAATGCTTTTCTTGTTATATTGAAAAAATCGATTTTCAGGTTTTGTTCCCAAATTCTAGTGTCATGGTGAGAGTAAAGATACTGGATAGCTATCATGAATATTATAAAACGCCATTTTTGATCGTTGTCAGTTAAAAGGCCATACAAAAAACTGGCTTCAGTTATAAAACCAAACGTGTTAAAATCTGGATCTCTTTTCGTATCCCACCATTCAGATCTATCTAAACATATATTAATAATAATTGATTCAGCAGATGGATTTTCATGTAAAAAATTTGTTAATGCTGAAGTAATCTTACCCGCAGCTATTGAGTTTTCATAAACTAATATCGCCTTGGCTGTTAGGTCATTTATTGTTTTCATCTCTTCCTCTATTGCCAGATTTCTAAGAAACTCAATAAAAGGTTCTGTTCTCATAATGGCTTTTAATCGAGTGGTGACAATAGGCATTCCAAACTCGTGCAACATCATGATAATATCAATGTCAGTTGCTTCTTCTTGTTGAATTCTATCTAGTAATTGCTTTATGCTGTAAGGTTTATTGACAGCGGTATCAATATTAAAAGATATTATTTTACTGTTAATCATTTATGCTGTTTTAATATCGAATGAAAAAAGCTAAATTTCAGGTTGTTTTATGAATGATTCTGTGATTCTCTTCTTCTTATAAAAGTGGTTTCCCCTGTTTTTTTAAAATCATTTTTCTCGTCCATATTTTTCAAATTAACCCCGATTGGGATAATCGGGGTTAATTACTATCGTTAATTTATTTACTTTTAAATTCTCGGAAGTACAAATTATGAACTCGAAGTTTTCGTATAGCTGCCTGTTTTCTCCCTCTAACCTTATCTTCGGAAGACAAACAAATAGCGCTTATTTCTGAATATGATTTATCTTCAAAATAGAAAAGTTGAATTATTTTTTCTTCACGAGGCGTAAGTAGTCTCCTAAATATAGAATCAAAGAGAGCTTCTCTTTCGTGCATAAAAACTCTTTCTTCAGGAGAGAGTTCTTCCCCCTGTAAAAACTCATCAATTATCGACGGCTGGCTTATCTTTCCGAAACAAAGAATTCCATCTAATTCAGAAAAAGATTCATCTCCCTGAAGATCAAGCTCTTCTTCACTCTCATCTCTTCTTACAGAATAAAAGCTATGATTAAAAGCTCCAGAATTACAAGTCAAAGCTCTATCAACTGTCTTCAATGGCAAATCCACAATTTCAGCAAGTTCTTCATGATCAGGAGCTCTCCCATTTGTCATTAAAAAATCTTTCGATAAACGGCTTAATTCCCTTCCTAATTCCAATAAATACAAAGGCTTGTCAACCCCATCTTTTGCTAGGTTTTCCGTATACACAAAGCGCATCATCGCTCCCCAAATGTAAGATCTAGAATAGGTTATAAGGGTTATACCTCTCTCAGGATCGTATTTTTCCACAGCCCTCATTAAACCGAGGTTCCCTTCCTGAATAATATCACCAATAGGAACCCCTGAATATTCAAAGCTAAATGCGATATTTCTGACATACGGCAAAAATGATGAGACAATATCATTTCTTAATTTTTCTACTGTTGCAGCATCTCCGCGCTCAAAAGCCTCTTTTTTTAAAGCCAACTTGTCAACAAGCTCATCATTTGTTAAATATGTAATATCCCGTAAGGCTTTTAAATATACTCCAAAAGCTTTAGAGCCGCTTCCTCTTGCCCACATTCTTAATGTAGAAGGCCAAGTATATGCAGGTTTTTTTATTATTTTCGCCATAAATTATTATCTGTTTTGTAATAAGAAAATTTCACCCCGATTATTCATACCTGGGGAAAGTTCCAACACTCTGCTAGAATTCTGTTCGTCTATGAACCCCGATTTCCTAATCGGGGTTCATAATCGGAGCTCATACTATCGGAAAACTTTTTTTTCATTCAAGAAAACCCCGTGATGGGGAAATAGCCATTTATTTACCTCCAAGTATCCTCACTCCACATACACTCTTATCATTTTTTTTGAAATTTCATCCGATTTTTGGTATAGTTAAGGCATGCAAGGCAAAGCTTGGAAATTTAAAGATAATATTGATACTGATTTAATTATCCCTGCAAGATATTTAAACACCTCCGATCCCGCGGAGCTTGCGAAACATTGCATGGAAGATGCTGATCCTACATGGATAAATAAAATGCAAAAAGGTGATTTTATCGTCGGCGGCGAAAACTTTGGGTGTGGGTCTTCTCGTGAACATGCTCCAATTGCCATAAAAGAATCAGGCGTTTCAGCCGTTATCGCAAAATCGTTTGCTAGGATATTTTATCGCAATGCTATAAACATAGGTCTTCCTATCCTTGAATCTCCTGAAGCTGTTGACGGAATAAACGAAGGAGACGAAATTGAGGTTGAGTTAGCCAAAGGAAATATTACCAACAAAACAACAGGCAAGATTTACAAAGCCCAAGCCTTTCCTGAATTCATGCAAAAACTGATTGATGCCGGCGGGCTTATCGAATATATCAAGAGAAAAAGATAACTACCCTCACTTATTATTTGCTTTGATTTTTTGTAAAATAGAAAGTGCGTTGTTTTTTACTGTTTTATTTTTTACAGGCCCTTTTTCGTTGAATTTTACAACATATAAATCAATAGGATAATCAATATTTTCGTGCCACTCATTTTTGTTTTTCAAGATGTCAACTTTCCAATATTTTTCACCTTTGAAATATCCAAAGCCTGAACCTCCAAAGGTGTCCGCAACTTCAAAAGTTGTAGTCTTAAAAAGAGCTGGAATCATGACTATGCTTCCACCGGGAAGAAAATTAAGCGCGACAAAATTGCCTATGCGTTTTTGATTTTTTGCAACTCTCCGATAACAGCCATAATCGCTTCCCTTATGTGCCCAATAAGAAGTCGTTAAGACTTTTACCGTAAAATGCCTAGGAACTTCATTTTTTATATTGGTATTTTCTGATAATCCGGTTGAATAAAATAAGAGTAGAAAAAACATCATCCAACGCATAGAAACTTCTAATTTTTTGCTTTTAATTTTTCTATCATCTCCCTAATTTTATCTTTAGCCTCTTTTGTCTTTCTCGATTTGACAGCTATTTTAAAATTAAGAATATCCCCTTCTTTAATGCTTTGAGGTAAAAATTGAATAGGAAAATAGACTGTTGCCTCATCTTCTTCTCCCAGTAAAACAACAGCTTTATCTCCCTCTATACGATCTATTAATGCTTTAAATTTTATATCTTGCTTCATTGTGTTGCAAGTAATTATTATATCAAAAAATCAAACAAAAAAACAAGTAGAAAAAAGTCAACAAAACCTCCTTATCAATACTATTTGTACAATCTGTTTTTAGGTATTATTTACATAGTTCCCCCAATTATCATGATCAGGTTAGTTTCTGGTTTTACCATGAATAATCGGGGTTAAAAGAGGCATTAAATCACATGGCGGCAACAACAAACTGGTCTCAAGATTTTTTATGGGGGGGGTATCCTCAGATTCAAAAATCTGCCCAATTTGATTTTAATAAAAACGGGAAAATTGAAAATAGCGAAAAATTAGATTCAGACGGCAATGGAAAAAGAACAGACAAGGAATATTGGGATTTTATTCAAAACAACAGGCCTTACATAGAAAAAGAGATAGAAGGATTAGCTTTGCCTGACAATGGCCTATTTCCATCTATTATTAATAAAATATTTATGTTGGAGTCTGAGGTCGTCTCTTTTCCCGACACACAAAAAGGCTATAACATCCTTTTAGATATATTAACTGAAGCAAAAAAAAAAGATTAAAGAAAAAAAGATTAAAGGAATAGATATATTTAAGCTTATAAATGACCTGTTGAAAGAAAAAGGGATTAATGTTTCAGGCGAAGATGCAGTAAGCAAATCGCTTCTTCTTCAGTCTTTGGCAAAAAAAAATATTGTTTGTGATACGTATGCCTTGCTTTTACTCGCACTATCCAAATCTTTGGGTTACAAAATAGATATATATAAACTGCCAAAACATGTTTTTTGCCGTTATACGGATGGAAAAACAACTTACACTATAGATACAGGAAAAATCTCTACTACAACAAAAAATGAGTTTTCCCACAACCCTATGTTTAAAAACGAAAAAGAAAAACGCTTGGATGAAAATGGAATATTAGGTTTGGCTTACTTTAATAGAGCATGTGCTTATCTTTATATAAAAAGCACCCCTCAAAAAGCCTTCCCTGATCTTAACAAGGCTAAAAAACTTTTAGGAAATGATTTGGATATAATAGGGAATTTTGGTGTTGCAAACTTTTTTAGTGGAAAATACAAAGAAGCTATACCTTTTTTCATAGAGATTAAAAATAAAAATCCCGATTATTACAAAATAGACTATTGGTTAGGGACAGCATATGGTTATGCAGGAAATTCTGAAAATACTGAAAAACACTTTAAACAAGCAATAAGTTTGGATCCAAACAGCGCAGGAAATTACATTGGTTTTGGGCTTTCTTGTTTTATGTCTCACAACAATGAAGCGGCAATAACATTATTTAATAAAGCAATCTTACTAGATCAAAAGAATTCACTGGTTTATTTATATAGAGGAGCGGCCAGAATGAATCAACAAGATTATCATGGGGCTTTGGATGATTTTAATCAATCTATTAAATTGGATCCTTATTGTACAAAAGACACAAAAGCTGAAGCTTATTTTAACAGGGCCGTCGTGATAGTAAATTTAGTTATTTTAAGAGAAATGGATAATTCCTATCTGCCTGAAGTTATAACTGATTTAAATAAAGTTATTGCAATTGATCCGGAAAATAAAAAAGCAAGAGAGCTTTTAAGCCAAATCGTACCCGACTAATTTTTTGACAACGTTTAAAAAATAAGATCCCTTCGCCTCATTGCAACGCTCTGGATAATCCCCACAAGTATCATGTTCACAATAAGCGCCGTCCCTCCAAAACTTACAAATGGAAGTGGGATTCCAACAACCGGCATTATCCCTAAAACCATGCCAATTGAAATAAAAACGTGAAAAAAGATCATCATAGCCGCCCCGCAAACAAGTATCCCCCCCAAATAATCCCTTGCCTCACCTGCGATAATAAAAGCTTTTCTTATTAAAACAAATAAAACAAATAGTACCATCATAGCTCCTACAAAACCAAATTCTTCCGTTATTGCGGAATATATAAAATCTGAATGCTGTTCAGGAATAAAATGAAGCTGAGTTTGAGTCCCTTGAAGAAAACCTTTTCCAAGAAATCCACCCGAGCCGACAGCTATGACACTTTGCATTGTATGATAACCCATACCATAAGGATCAATTCCGGGATTTAAAAAGGCTATAATTCTCATTCTTTGATATTCTTTTAACAATCCCCATATAATTGGGAAAGCAACCCCCACCCCAATATTTAAACCGAGGATAATTAACATATCCCACAATTTAACTCGACTAAAATACAAGAAGAACCAAACCATAAATATATAAAAACACCATAATAATATATTTGGCCGACACATAAGTGACAAAAATGGGGTTACAATCATTGCAAGGATAATCGGCGATGATTTGTCCCATATGAGCATTCCAAAACTGATTGCGGCAACAACCAATGCTGTGCCTAAATCAGGCTGCTTAAATATTAAAAGGAACGGGAGCCCCATTATAAATAAAGTCAGCAAAGGATTGGACTTGCCTTGTCTTTTTGTAAAATAAGTTGCAAGAACAATAATCACAACAAGCTTGGTTATTTCTGACGGCTGAAAAGACAAAATCCCAAGATTAATCCATCTTTGCGCGCCATAAGCGGATGTCCCCTGAAAAAGAACAAAGACAAGGAGAGCCAGCATTCCAATATATAACGGAATCGCGATCTTTTTTAAGTGGTTATAATCCAGATAGGCAAAAAAAGCCATACCAATAAGACCAACAATAAAAGAACCGAACTGTTTTGAAAGATAAAAAAGAGCGCTATGATTTTCGTTAAGGGCTGTCTTGTACGTTACAGAAAAGATGGCAAGAAATCCGACAGCTATTAGAAAAGACATACAAATCCATATGGTCTTGTCGGAAAGCTTGAGCATGCGGAGGTTAATCATAAGGCCTTACCCGCAAAGCTCTACAGCACGAAGCATTGCCGAGGCTTTGTTGCAGGTCTCTTGATACTCTTCGCTTGGCACAGAATCGGAAACAATTCCCGCCCCTGCTTGTATGTAAGCCTTTTTATTTTTCAAAATCAATGTTCTTATAGTTATACATGTATCCATCTCGCCGGAGAATGAAAAGTAGCCAATTGCGCCAGCGTAAGGTCCCCGTTTTATATTTTCAAGCTCATCGATTATCTCCATTGCACGGACTTTTGGAGCGCCTGAAACTGTTCCCGCAGGAAAAGATGCACGGATAAGGTCAAATGCGTTTTTGTCATCGGAAAGCGCTCCTGTTACATTACTTACAATATGCATAACATGGGAGTATCTCTCGACAGACATAATCTCATCTATTTTTATCGTATTTGCTTTACAAACTCTACCTAGGTCATTTCTTGCAAGATCAACAAGCATAACATGTTCGGCTCGCTCTTTTTCAGACGCTAAAAGTTCTTTTTCAAATGATTTATCTTCTTTCTCTGTTTTGCCTCGAGGGCGAGTTCCGGCGATTGGCCTTAAAGTTGCCTTGCCGTTTTCAAATCGCACCATCACTTCGGGAGACGCGCCAACTATTTTCAAGTCTTTAAATTTGAGGTAATACATGTATGGTGACGGATTTATTGTCCGCAAAATCCTGTAAACATTAAAAGGATCACCGTCAAATTTTGTTTCAAACCTCTGCGAAGGAACCACCTGGATAATATCTCCCGACCTGATATACTCTTTTGCTTTTTCGACGACCGATTCATACTCTTTTTGTGTAAAATTTGATCTGATTTTCAGTTCTTTCTTTGGCATTGATGGGATTTCAAAATCATCACCTTTTAAACTTTTCTTTAATTTCTTTTCAAGTGCCGATATTTTTTCGCACGCGTCCCGGTATGCTTTTTCAGGATTATTTTCGACAAAAGCATTAGATATTATAAGGATTTTGTGCTTTACATGGTCAAAAGCCAAGATAGTATCTGTCAACATAAATTGCGCGATAGGAAGTTTTAGGTCGTCTTTATTTTTAGCGGGGATATTTTCTACAAATCGGACAGCATCGTAGCTTATATAGCCAACCAAACCACCGTGGAAACGGGGCATATTGGGAACAACTACAGGTTTGTACCGGGTGATGATTTTTTCAAGTTCGGAGAATGGGTCTTTTTTGCCATCAAATGAGAAGATTTTTTGAGGAGTAGTTCCAAGGAATGAATACCTTGCGACATTTTCTCCCCCTTCGACCGATTCGAGCAGAAAAGAGTAATCATCACCTTTTGCAGATGCTGTAATTTTTTTAAATGCGGAAACAGGGGTTTCCATATCTGCAACAAGTTCTTTGCAGACGGGGATTAAATTACCCTGTTTTGATAATTCTATGAATTGTTCTTTTGATGGATAGAACATCTATAAAAATTCCTTTATCCTTTTCAATAAAATTGGTTTTAATATCTTCAAAGCTTTGATAGCTTCTTTTAATTCTTCTTTATCTATATCTTCTCCGGGATACCTGAATCCTACCGCAAAAGGGTTTAAAATCAATAATTGTTGCTCTATGGCTTTAAGAAATTGATCTTTTTTTATTACAAAATCAAGCAAATTGAGAAGATCATGTGTTTTTGGGAAATTGATCCCAAAGCAAATGAGTAAGGCTTTTAAATATTTCTCTATAGCCTGTTGGCAGTGAAAAGCAATAATATAGTATATTTTTTTCTTTCTTTTGCTTTTATAAAGACCTACTGCAACTTCATAATCTCCGGAAGCCTTTTCTAGCCATTCATTAATAAGCTGTTTATTAGGTAGATTCATATAATACTCTGCCTTTTTTAATTATCTCTTTATAAAAAGGGTCTCCCATTTTAAGCCTTTTATCTACTTCAAAATCAGTCTTTACTAAAATATCAAGGGGCAAAACATGGTCAATTCTACTGCTTACAAAACGATGTTTTTCTAAATTAGATTGTTTTGTGTTTTTTATAAATAACAAATCAACATCACTATCATTATTAGGATTCCCGTAAGCGTAAGAACCAAACAAAATAACTTTTTGAGGTTTAACTCTATTGATAGATTTATCTACTATTGTTCTTATTAATTTAAATATATCTTTTTTATTAAGCTTTTTTTTCATAGTCTCTTTTATTCTACCACAGCCGCAAATCAAAAATAAGATGAAATTTCAAAAAAAAAAAAACTATAATAATATAGAAATTGAAGAGTTTCAGGAGGTGATATGGAACGATGGAGGGTATTAACAACAACACAAACTTAATCTTGAATAATTCTGATCAAAAAAAGATTAACGAAATAATAGTGAAAACAATATTTAATACAATTCCGCCTTCTGGTTATATGACATCTTCAGAGATTAATGCTTTTTTAAGTCAAAATGGTTTACCAAAAGATGCAAAAAAACTATTTATTAAAACCCCTAAAGGATGGACATTAAGTAAAAAGGCATTAGATGATCCTAAGAATAGCGCGCTTGTGAATATTGTTATAGGAAAAGCCAAGGTAATTAAGGCTACCGGTGGCACATCAGCATTAGTAGAAAAAGCAGCAACTGCAATTGACATCGCATACATCGCATATTCTAATGCAAAATCAAAATGTAATCCACATATAGAACACGAACTCCTTTTTGATGACGGACCGAATTAGATTGTATTTTTTAACACCTTAAAAGAGCCCAAGCCGTTGTTTGGGCTCTTTTGGAGTTTTTTATTTAGATGAACTCAATTTTATTATTGGGAAAATCTAAAATAAATTTTTTGTTCAATCTTTTTAAAAGTTCAACCCCTATTAAAAGATCATCCCCAGGAAAAATTGAGATCAAGCCAAATAATTTGATATTTTCTATCTCTACAGTCCCCCTGCATAATAAAGTAGTAGACGGTCTGCCATCTGCTAAAGTATAAGTTGCAGTACTTGCCAAAACAAGCGCAGATTCCAGGATGATTTCGTTGATCAAAAATGCCAGGCATCTTCCAATTTATTATCTAAAGTCCATGCAACTTTAAATATCCCCTCTGAACCGATTTTTATAAGATGAAAGATTTTTTGCGGATTGCTTTCTTTTGCTTTTTCCAAAGCTTCCTCGGCAGTTTTTCCTAAATAATAAGTTTCTGTTTCAATATCAATGGCAACATATTGTCCAAAATCACTTTTTTCAAGAAGTTGCTTATATTTTTCCTGATAAATTTTTTCACCTTTCTGCGCAATAGTCGAAGGATTCAAATTATCCATATGTAAAACACCTGCTTTTATATTATATTGTCTACTCTTTTGTGTCAAGCCTATTTGGGCTTTATGCTGCTATTGAGGGAATTGTTTCTATTTGTTTTATTCTCTCCTGAATTAATTTGAAGGCGTGAAGCGCTCTGAGAAATTCATTCTGGGATTCTTGCGGTATTCCTCTTTTTTTCATATTGAAATCTTTTAACGCTTCAGTCATTATGCTCTCAGCCAACTTGAAAGCCGTCAAAAATGTCTCCCTATTTTTTGATTGCCGTGATATAAAATCATCAAAAAATCTCAGTGTAGACAGTTCCTGCATCGCAAAAACAAGCCCATTAAAGATTCTTATAACTTTTTCATGCCTGTATATATGCCTCTGGATATCATATGCTTCTATAAAATATCTCATTGCTTCACACTTATCTCCGGTCGGATTCCCACTCCTTTTATCCTTTAATATAAAACCAAAACGTAGACAAGATTTTACTTTAGCGCTTACAACTTCTCTTGACTTTTGGTCGGGAGATTCATAAAGAAGTTTTAACTGTCTTTGCTCGAAATTATCTGCCTCGCTATGTCTGCCTAAATGTCTTAAAATATCAGAAGTATCAGAATGAATAGCCATATCAGGAAATCTTTTTAAAGAAATTTCCGAATAACGCAAGGCATTCTCATATTCTTCAAGGAGATAGTAACATTTTATAACAGTTCTAAAATTAGGATAATCCCATTGCCCTACATCCACAGACAATAAAAAACTTAAAGCGCTTCGATATTCGTGCCTGTCAAAATAGCCTTTTGCGAAAGTAAGCGCTGTAGTTGCAAGGGTTGTTCTTGCTGCAGGAGTAGAAACTACTCCTGCTGAATAGGTTATCATATATATATATCGACAAAAAAACATAGAAATTTTAGATAAATATTGTAAGAGCGGCAAATTTTATCACGCAGGAGGCAGATACGGCACGGAAATGACCATTATGCAAACAGACCCAATCGGAGTTCATAATCTGTTTTTCAAAAAAGCTTCTGCGATTATCAGATCTTCCGGTGTCGTAACTTTTATATTCTCATAACTCCCCATAACCATTTTAACTTTAATCCCTAAATCCTCAACCAGCTTTGAATCATCAGTCGCATTTGATTTCGCATTTTCATATGCCTTTTTGATAATGTCATATCGAAACGCCTGGGGTGTCTGCGCTTGCCATAAAGAACTTCTCTCAAGCGTTCTGTACACTGTACACTGTTCACTGTTCACTTGTTTTACAGTATCCTTCACCGGCACACCAACAATTGCAGCTCCCGTCTCCTTTAACCCATCAACCGCTCTTTTTATAATCTTCTCCGTAACAAGGGGTCTGGCTCCATCATGTATTAGGACAATATCGGTATCAGGAGAAACTAGTGCCAATCCATTTCTAACAGAATCGGTCCGCTCCTCTCCCCCTTCTGCAACTTTAAATCCATAAACCTTTGCCTTTGCAATATTATCTTTTGCGACAACAAGAATTATCTCGTTTATAGCATCACACTTTTTAAATGCGTCAATTGTCCATTCAAGCATAGGTCGTCCAAGCAAGAAAAGAAACTGCTTGGGCTCACCCATTCGCTGTCCCGATCCGCCGGCTGTTATGATGGCTGTTGTTTTCATGAAATTAAGTCCCTCGCCCTCTGGGAGAGGGATTTAGGGTGAGGGTTTGCGGCAACCTCGTCAAAACCCTATACCCCCTTTTTGTCACCAAAACCATGTCCTCAACCCGCATCCCACCCCATCCTTTTATATAAATCCCCGGCTCAATTGTAATAACATCGCCCTCTTTCAAAACTCCTCTGCTTTTTGAACGAATCCTCGGATATTCGTGGATTTTGTGTCGTACGGCGTGTCCTGTCGAATGGATAAAATTTTCACCGTGGCCTGCTCTTTGTATTATAGCTCTTGCGGTAAGATCAACTACTTTGCAGGAGGTTCCCGCTTTAATCTTTTCAATTGCTCCTTTTTGAGCCTTTAAAAGAAGTGCCCATATCTTTTTGTGTTTCTTTGTCGGTTTTCCTATAATATAGGTTCTTGTAATATCTGATCTAAAAGTATTATACAAAGCTCCAAAATCAAACATGACAATGTCACCTTGTTTGATTTTTCTTCTACCCGCAAAGCCATGTATTTTAGTGGAATTTTTACCTGATGCTACAATTATGCGGAAAGCCTCTTTTTTAGCTCCATGCTTTTTTAATGCAGACCTAATTTTTTGGGCAACTTCTTTTTCAGAAAGGCCTATTTTTACAAATGTCGGAAGTTCTTTAAAAACTTTTTCAGCAATCTCTATCGCTTTTTTAAAATCAGCCGGCAGACAGGAGTCTGCAGTAGGTAACCCGTAGTCGCTAATCATCTCATAGAAGCAACAGCGGCTCTAAGCCCCAATAAGTAGCTTTCCTTTCCAAATCCTGAAACTTGGCCGCGGGCTACAGCGGCAATAACAGATGTGTGGCGAAACTCCTCGCGTGCGTAAATATTTGAAAGATGCACCTCTATTGTAGGAATATCAACTGCGGCAACTGCGTCACGGATCGCAATACTGTAATGAGTATATCCTCCGGGGTTTATAATTATTGCTGAAAAGCCCTCTTTTTTGGCTGACCCTACTTTTTTAACAATTTCCCCTTCACCTGCAAGTTGAATTATTTCAAGTTCCACCCCAAGCTCTTTTGCCGATTTATTAAGTTCGGAATTTATCTCTTCAAGGGTAAATTTGCCATAAACATCGATTTCCCTCTGTCCTAAAAGATCTAAATTCGGCCCATGGATGACTAGAATTTTCTTCATTTCAAGCGCTCCTTTTGCTCTCTTGAAACCTCGACACCTTGATCTCTTGAAACCTGGTGTTATAATATCATCCGATTAAAAATTTATCAATAATCATCCACGTACAGAAGAATTTTTCGGATGACAACAAAAACTCTTATTTCATCATAAGCTTTGAGGCTTGTAAGCAGAAAGCAACAAAAAAAAGGGCCGATTTAATAACCGGCCCTTCTATCAAAACTAAAACTAGATGATGCAGATAGTTCTACATCATTCCTCCCATGCCGCCCATACCACCCATTCCACCACCTGGCATTGCAGGAGCCTTGTCCTCTTCCGGCTTATCTGCAATTAACACTTCAGTTGTAAGAAGAAGTGACGCAATTGATGCTGCGTTTTGAAGCGCTGAACGTGTAACTTTCAAAGGATCAACGATACCTGCTTTAAACATATCAACATATTCAAAAGTCTGAGCGTTAAAGCCGATACCCGCCTTCTCCTTTTTTATCTGTTCAACAACAACGGATCCTTCAACTCCAGCATTGGTAGCTATTTGTTTTAAAGGCTCACTAAGTGAACGCTTTACAATAGAGACACCAGCTTTTTCGTCTCCTGAAGTCTCCTTTTCAAGCTTTTCTATTGCCGGAATTATACCGATCAAACTTGATCCGCCGCCGGCAATAATACCTTCTTCAACAGCAGCTCTTGTGGCAGAAAGGGCATCTTCTATACGATGTTTTTTCTCCTTGAGTTCTGTCTCAGTGGCAGCCCCGGCTTTAATTACAGCAACACCGCCTGAAAGCTTAGCCAATCTCTCTTGAAGCTTTTCCTTATCATAAGATGAATCAGACAGGTCTATCTCTTTTTTAATTTGAGAAACTCTATCCTTAACATCTTTTTGGGTTCCAGCTCCTTCAATAATTGTAGTAGCCTCTTTTGCAATAACAATTTTCTTTGCCTTTCCAAACCATTTATCATCAACATTTTCCAAAGACAATCCCTTGTCTTCAGTCACAACTTCACCGCCGGTTAAAATAGCAATATCTTCAAGCATGGCTTTCCTTCTATCGCCAAATCCCGGAGCTTTTACGGCAACACAATTAAGTGTTCCACGAAGTTTGTTTACAACTATAGTAGCAAGGGCTTCTCCTTCTATATCATCTGCAATAATAAGCAACGGTTTGCTCATTTGAACAGATTTTTCAAGAGAAGGCAAAAGATCTTTTACCGCAGAAATCTTCTTATCGGTAATTAATATTAAGCAATCTTCAAGGACAGCTTCCATGCGATCACGATCAGTTACCATATAAGGAGAAGCATACCCTTTGTCAAACTGCATCCCTTCTACAACATCCAAAGTTGTTTCAATCCCTTTGGACTCTTCAACAGTAATAACACCATCTTTGCCAACCTTCTCCATCGCATTTGCAATTAAATCGCCAATTTCCTGGTCATTATTTGCTGAAATTGCCGCAACCTGAGATATAGCCTCTTTTGTCTCAACAGGCCTGCTATTCTTTTTTAGTTCAGCAACTGCGACTTCAACTGCCTTGTTAATCCCTCTCTTTAAAGCCATAGGATTAATACCAGCAACAACATTTTTTAATCCTTCTTTAAATATAATATGTCCTAAAACTGTAGCAGTTGTTGTTCCATCGCCTGCTATATCATTGGTCTTTGAAGCTACTTCTTTTAAAAGTTGAGCTCCCATATTTTCAAATGGGTCTTCGAGGTCTATCTCTTTTGCAATAGTTACCCCGTCATTTGTAATTGTTGGTGATCCCCATTTTTTCTCAAGGACTACATTTCTGCCGCGAGGCCCTAAAGTTACTTTTACCGCATCTGCAACTTTTTCTACCCCTTTTTCAGCAGCACGCCAAGCTTCATCACCAAACTTTAATTGTTTCGAAGCCATTTTTAATACTCACCTCCAAAAATTCTATTAACCTTTTACTGCCAAAATATCTCTCTCTTGTAAAATTATATACTCTTCACCTTCAAGTTTAACTTCTGTCCCACCGTATTTGCTATAGATAACCTTATCTCCAACTTTTACTTCAATAGCAACTTTTTGTCCGTTATCCAAAATTCTTCCCGTGCCAACAGCAACAACTGTTCCTTCTGATGGTTTTTCTTTTGCTGTATCCGGAAGAACAATCCCTGAACGAGTTTTTTCTTCTTGCGGCTCAGGCAATACTACAACTCTATCCCCAAGCGGTATAAGCTTTTTTGCTGCCATACTTTCACGTCACCTCCTTTTTTATATAAAACTAAATTTCAAACGACATAAAAAAATTTTACTTCAATTCATCTGACATTTTACTCACAAATTATCACTCCATAACACTGAGTGATAATTATAGCAATAGGGAGACTCTAATGTCAACAACTTTTAGCAGTTAAGCCTTGAGAGTGACAATGCCAAAGCTAAAATCTTAACCCCCCAGCGCTTTTTATTTCGTGTTATACTTTATTACAAATGGAAAATCCTAAAAATTGTGTTATAGGCATTGACTTAGGAGGGACAAAAATCGCTTCCGCTCTCATCGATTTAGACAAAAAAAACATCATCACAGACATAAACATCCCTACCGAAGCTAAAAAAGGGAAAAAAGCAGTCCTCAATAAAATAAAAAAATCAATAGAAACTTTAAAAAAATTAAGCAAAGCAAAAATATCAGCAATAGGAATAGGCGTACCAGGCCCTATATTATATGAAAAAGGGATAGTCGTAAATCCCCCAAATCTTCCCGGCTGGAAAAAGGTAAATTTAAAAAAAATACTAACCGACATGTTTCGTATTCCGGTTTATGTTGATAACGATGCAAATTGCGCGGCATACGGAGAAGCTCTTTTTGGCGCCGGCAAAAAGGCCAAAAATTTTATTTATATAACAGTCTCCACCGGAATCGGAGGTGGAATAATAATTGAAAGGAAAATTTATAGAGGTAAAAATGGATCTGCGGGAGAAATAGGACATATAATAATAGATGCAAGCAATCGCAAATATAAGTGTGGTTGTGGAAATTATGGAGATTTAGAATCAATGGCGTCAGGAACTTCTATTAAAAAAATTTTTGGAGAAAATGCCATGGCTGTTCACATAAAAGCCCAACAAGGAGAGAAAAAAGCTCTAAAAATTATAGATCAAGTTGCATATTATTTAGGATTAGGAATTACAAATCTCGTCAATATTTTCGATCCGGAACTTATAGTTGTAGGTGGAGGACTCTCAAACATGGATAATTTACTGCTTAAGCCTGTACGATCTTATGTCAAAAAACATGCTCTGCCAATCCCTGCATCTACTATAAAAATAGTTAAAGCGCGTCTTGGTTCAAAAGCCGGTGTTTTAGGAGCTGGAGCGCTATGTTTATAGCTATAATCGACTATGGCGCGGGAAATCTAAGAAGCGTTCAAAAAGCCCTAGAAAATTTAGGTGTTAAGGCAACATTAACAAAAGATAAAGCTGAAATACTTTCTGCAAGCGGAATAATTCTCCCGGGAGTCGGAGCCTTTGACTCGGCAATGAAAGAATTAAGGGCAAAAGGGCTTGAATTAACTATAGAAGAAGCAATAGCCAGAAACAAACCTTTTCTTGGAATATGTATTGGCTTTCAACTTCTTTTTGAGAAATCGGAAGAAGGAAGAGACAAAGGGCTTGCCATAATAAAAGGAGAAGTAAAAAAATTCAACTTTACAAGAACAGATTTAAAATTATCAATTCCTCATATGGGGTGGAATCAGATGAAAATAAAAAATGAATCTAAGCTCTTTAATGGAATTGAAAACGGATCTATGGTATACTTTGCTCATTCTTATTATTGCAACCCCAAAGAAGAGTCGATTGTAAGCACGACCACAGATTATGGGATTGAATTTGTTTCTTCTATATCAAAAGGGAAAATGTTTGGAATTCAATTCCATCCTGAAAAATCGGGTGTTGTAGGATTAAAAATTTTAAAGAATTTTGGTGAAATATGTTTGAAATAATACCAGCTATAGATATATTAGATGGAAAATGCGTAAGGCTAAAACAAGGCCATTTCGACAAAAAAACCATCTATTATGAAGATCCTGTCAAAGCAATGCTAACGTGGGAACAAGAAGGAGCTAAACGTCTTCATGTCGTAGATTTAGATGGAGCAAGAACAGGAACTCCCAAAAATTTTGAGATCATAAAAAAAATTGTAGAGACATCAAATATAGCCATTCAAGTAGGCGGAGGATACAGAAGAATGGACGACATTGAAAAACTCTTGTCCCTTGGAATTTCTCGTGTTGTACTTGGAAGTTCCGCGATATTTAATCCCAATTTAATAGAAAAAGTTTGTCAGAAATTTAGAGATCAAATAATTGTAGCTGTAGACGCAAAAGATGGAAAAGTAATGGCAAACGGATGGACAAATGTTTCGCAAAAGACTGCCGCTGCGTTAGGACAAGAAGTTGTCGCAATGGGAGTTAAAAGATTTATATTTACAGATATTTCTCGTGATGGGATGCTTACGGGTCCTAATTTTGATGAAATTGAAAAATTCGCAAATGCTGTAAAAGTTCCGGTTATTGCGTCCGGAGGGGTTGCCTGTACCGAAGATATAGAAAAACTAAAAAAGCTTCCTCTTGAGGGTTGTATTGTAGGTCAAGCATTATACACAGGTAGTATAAAACTTAAAGAACTTTTATAATTAGTATTATTTACTCTTTTTTTTACCTTTCTTGAATTTTTCTCCACCATCGAGCTCTTTTTTAGATGACGATTCAGCTTGTACAGGCTTTGTTACAGATTTAGTTTCTGATTCAGAACGTTTACCCTTAATTTCAGCCTTCCCGATCTTTTCAAAAACTATTTTCCCATCTTTAACAACAGCGGCAACTTTATCTCCGGCTTTAAACTTTCCCTCAATCAATTGATTGCTTAACGGATTTTCAATTAAACGCCTAACAGCACGGCGTAAAGGCCTTGCTCCAAATTTAGGATCATACCCCTCTTTCACTATCATAGATGTAATCTCATCATCTATAGCTAGCTGCATCTCTTGTTCCTCCATTTGTCTCTCAACATCAGAAAGTATAAGTTTTGCAATTTGCTTCAATTCTGCATCTGATAATGGATGAAAAACTATAATTTCATCGATACGGTTTAAAAATTCAGGTCTAAACTCTTTTTTCATCTCATCCATAACCGTATCTTTCATCTTTTCATAATCGGCTTCCCTGTCCTCTTTAGCCATAAAGCCTATAGCTCCCCTTTCAATTATCAGTCTCTGTCCAATATTTGTAGTCATGATGATTATTGTATTTTTAAAATCAATAAGCTTTCCTTTAGAATCTGTAACTCTTCCATCATCCAATATTTGAAGCAAAACATTAAACACATCAGGATGTCCTTTCTCTATTTCATCAAAAAGGACAACAGAATATGGTTTACGGCGTACAGCTTCAGTTAAAACTCCCCCCTCTTCATATCCAACATATCCCGGAGGCGCTCCAATTAATCTCGATATGGTATGCTTTTCCATATATTCAGACATATCAATACGAATCATTGCATCCATAGTCCCAAACATAAATTCCGCCAGGCGCCTTGCAACCTCTGTTTTTCCAACCCCTGTAGGTCCCGCAAAAATGAAAGATCCCAACGGACGTTCAGGAGCCTTGAGCCCCGCCCTTCCCCTGCGAATAGCCTGAGCAATCGAAACTATAGATTCATCCTGTCCGATAACACGCTTATGCAAAGTCTCTTCCATATGAAGAAGTTTTTCCGTCTCCGCTTGAGTAAGTTTTACAACAGGAATTCCCGTCCAATCAGAAACAACCTCTGCAATATCATCTTCTGTAACCACAGCAGCGATATTACTTGATTCCACTTTCCATTCTTCTTCCAACTTTTTCAAATGATCCTGCAGGCTCTGTAATTCGTCTCTTTTTGATGCGGCCTTTTCATATTTCTGTTCGCCAATAGCTGCAGCCTGGCTCTTTTTAACATCCTCAATTTTATTTTCAACTTCTTTTAATGCTTTAGGCCTGTTAATAAGCTTTAAACGAACCTTTGCGGCAGCTTCATCCATAACATCAATTGCCTTATCAGGAAGGAATCTATCTGATATGTAACGATCAGACAAAGAGACAGCTGCAAATAAAGCGGCATCAGGAATTTTCACTCTGTGATGTTCTTCATACTTAGACCGAATCCCCTGCAATATTTGCACGGCAAGTTCCTTGTCTGGTTCATTTACCATAACAGGTTGAAATCTACGTTCCAATGCAGCGTCTTTTTCTATATTTTTACGGTATTCATCAACTGTTGTAGCTCCGATAACTTGTAACTCTCCCCTTGCAAGCGCAGGCTTTAACATATTGGCAGCATCAATTGCCCCCTCAGCAGCCCCAGCCCCAACCAAAGTATGAAGTTCGTCTATAAATAAAATAATTTCTCTTTTTTTGCTTAGCACTTCATCAAGAACTTTTTTGATCCTGGCTTCAAACTCGCCACGGTATTTTGTTCCGGCTACCATCCCTCCCAAATCAAGAGAGATAAGCTTCTTTCCTTTTAAAACATCTGGGACATCACCTTTTATGATCTTATCAGCAAGGCCTTCCACTATAGCTGTTTTACCAACACCGGGATCACCAAGTAATGCCGGATTATTTTTGGTTCGACGAGAAAGAATTCTTATAACCCTTTCTATCTCTTTACTCCTATCTATAACAGGATCAAGCCTCCCCTCCTTTGCTTCAAGAGTCAAGTCTTTACCAAAAGACGCAAGCGCCGGTTTTCTTGACCTGGGAGGAGCCATTGTCCCTGGGAAACCAAACCCCGGCATACCACCAAAGAAACCACCTCCTCCACCTTCTATATCCTCAGACCCCTCGGGAATATCCATCCCCTCAGGCCCGCCTTCCAAGGAAAACTGGTCATCTGCATCCCCACCAAGCAACCCCTCTTCCCCCTTCTGTTCTTTTTCCAACTCTTCCAATATTTTGCTTACAACCTTATCAAACGTAATTTTACGTTTGTGAAGAGATTGAGCTGAAATTGACTCCCCTTCACGAATAATTCCTAAAAGAATATGCTCTGACCCTACAAAACTAAAACCTAATTCTTTTGCTGCATTATAAGAAAGCTCCAAAACTTTTTTTGTTCTTGGTGAAAGAGATATCTCTCCTTTAGTCCCTTCTCCATGACCAATTAAAGATTCAATATCAGAAAAAAGATCAACAAGATCAACTTCTAAATCTTTTAAAATTTTGTAAGCAAAACCCTCTTCACGAATTATTCCAAGTAGTAGATGCTCTGTCGTCAAATGGTCGTGTTTTAATCTGCGAGCCTCTTCTGAGGCAAGATGGATAACCTTTTGCGCGGAATCCGTAAAATAATCATATATTCTTTCAGAAGGACGGCGTTTAAAAAATGAAGCAAATATATCCGGAATTTCAAAAAACCCTGGGAACCCAAGATCTGTTGGCATAAATCCAAGTTTTTCCGCGCATGTCGGACATAAATGTCTTACAACCTTTTTCCCATTTACCACTCTTGTTACATGAACTGTAGCTTGATTTATATGGCACTCATCACATATCATCGACATATATTCAACTCCTTTATTTGGTCTGTACTTAATACTATTCTAACATTCTATCAATCATTTTTGAAAATGAAAGGTGGAATTTCTCCGAAACCTTAAATAATGCCCTAACGGCAGATAAATTAATGCTTAATTCATCCATTAAATCGCATATTTTCTTGATACTCTCTATGTCTTGCTGAGAATAGAGACGAATATTATTACGGCGATAAGGTTTCACTAAACCCTTCTCTTCATATATACGCAATGTTCTAGGATGACATTCTAACATTTCTGCCGCTATTGATATAGTATAGACTGGTCGTCTTCTATCTGATATAAAAAACATCATAACTTATCACAGACATTATAATAAAACTTAACAATGAGTTTGTCAAGTATCATGACATAAACTTGGTCGGTTTTTCAAAATAAAAGTATTTCCAGAGAGGAAGATAACCGTTAAATAGCAGGTGTTTTAATGAAATAAACTTTGCATCACATCAAAAAAACTTCCCTCAAAATAGTGAGTTAAAGTCATTCCGACAAAATAAGGAGGTTTCCCTTCATCTTTTGAAGTTGAAAGTCGGCCAATAAGAGTTAATTGATTTTTCCCGGCATCTAAAGACAACTTCAGATTATGGCTATCATTTTTTGAATCAGCAAAAATTGAAGCATAATTATTTACAAAAGAATACCCAACCCCCAACCTGTATTCACCCTGATTTTCTAATCGGGGTGCATGGCATAAAGGGATCTCTGCTTCTCCCCCCACAAACCACCCCTTCTCTTCTTTATAAAAAGAGAGCCCCCCCATAATCATAAAACTAAAGTTTGAAGTCTCACCAAAGGCGGGAGAGATCTTAATCCCGCCCCGAACCTCGAAAATATTTCCCGAATAATCCAAATTTTCTTCAACTGTTTGAGCAATCCCATCTCCAATTCCTGATCCAATATCACCATTGTCATTTCCATAGCTTGGTGGCCCGTCTTCTCCCGTGCAAGTATTTTCCCAGCAGCCAACACCTGTCTCTCCATCACATATATTTACCCAACAACTGGAATCATCATTTCCCTCTGAGGAATTTTCATTGCCAGATAAAACGGTACGAATTGAAAATCCTGAATAATACCTCCACTTAAAGTTTGCTTCTACTTCCAATATACCTACTCTCCCTGCAACATCGGCAACCGCAAGTGAATTAAATTCCTTTTGAGTAGGCTGTGAAAGATAAGAACCTTCCCAGCCAATATTAAGGGACAGATCGTACTTTGATGGATCAACTCCGAAAATATGTCCAAAATCAAAATTATTATGAAGTCGCCCGCCCCATCTTAATTTTTCATAATCATCAGTCGGCAGGCTGCCATCCCAAAACTCATAAAAGCCAAAATAAGATAAGCCTGAAAATCCTCCCAAAGAAAGGCTTGCAATATAATCATTAGAAACATTAAGATTCCCACTAAATAAAGCTTCTGTTAAATTAAACGGATTGGAAGTCAAATTATTTGCAGAAAAAAGGTTGTCCAGATTCCCTGTCCCCCCAAATGATAAACCAACATTCTCACTAAGCTTGAGATCAAGGTAAACAGGAACGCGAAGGGCAATCAATGAGGGATTCTCTTCTGTGGTAGTACTTTTATCTACTTCCCCCACGACATCACCAGGCTGCCAGCCATCACTACTGACATCGTAAGAAAGCTGGTTACCATAATAACCAAAAACAGTTCCAACAAAGCCATTTACTATACATTGTTTAGTTTCAGGTTTCTCTTTTTTATCTTTATCAGAAGAACTAGAAAAAGAAAATATGGGATTCAAACCAAGCCTTAAAATATCAGACATTTCTCATTTCTCCCCGTTACTTTTAGATTATTTAATATTGGTCATGAGTCATGGGTCTTGGGTCATGAGTCATTGTATATTCTCTCTTTACTACATGGGTCTGTTGCATAATGGTCATTCCCGTGAAAACGGGAATCTATTTCTCATAAAACAAGATGGATCCCCGCTTTCGCTGGGATGACAAATTGCAAAAACTGTCATTACCCAACAAGCCCTACATATATATCGCTAAAAATGAAGGTAAATTTCGATGTTTTTATTGCTCTTATATAAATTAATCAGGGTTAAAATCATCCCTTGACAAGTTCAGTGTGACATCCTTCTAGTCCTCTTATCTCTTTGATCAAAGCCCTTATTCTGTTAGTTTTATCATCATGCAAAGAGTAGGGTATACTACAAACAATTTGTTCCGCGGAGTCATAATCTCCTAGATCAACATAAACAAGCGCCTTGCCTAATAAGATACGTTGAACAGATCCTAAACCAAAATTTTCAACAAGATCTTCCGCAACTTTAAAATCTTCAAGAGCTTTTTGAAGATGGCCCTCAATCCATGGCGCATGATAATAAGAATAAGCCCTACAAACAAAAGCCCTTAGCTTGATATCATCATCTGTCCCTTTTTGCGCCTCATCAATAATACAGGATGATTCCTCTATTGCCTCTTCACGACAAAAAGATTTTCTTAAAGCGTCTGCTCTAAATTGTCGAACCAATAGATCAGGAGATGGCATGGCATCAACTAACTCTATAATTTCATTAAACCTCTGCTCAAAATAAAAAACCAACGAAGAGAGAATCACAAAAAAATTACTCTTACTGTTATTATCGATCAAAAACTTTTTTACTCTTTCTCTAATTTCAGAATCAGATATATTTTTTGCCAGTATTGAAATAAATCTATATCTGCGAGTCCTTGAAAATAAATTTGTTTCATACCCAAAAGTTAGCAACTTTAACGCTGGTTCAATCATCTTTTTTTCAAAAAAAGTTTTGATTTTACCAAACACTTGTTCACCCAACAGCTCATCATGTAAATTAAAAAGAACTCCACAAAGAGGAATCGCCATATCTATTTCACCTATCATCATAAAATCACCGGCTTTAGAGTATATTTTACGGCACAAATTAATTAATTTTTCATTTTCCAACTCCCCCCGTTCAACCTCTTCACGCATTTTTAATCCTATAGCTAAATACAATTTAGCGGCAATAAAACCATTTCCAATATCCGCGGTAAGATTTGCAACAGATATCATCTCCATCAAAAAAACAGCTCTTTTTCTTTCATCAGTTTCCATATTATAAAGGGTCTCTACAAGTCTATAAATTACATCTCCCCGCTTCTTTGCAACAGACTCAGGCATCACAGCTCTAAGATAATTTGTATTTACAAGGCCCTCTGCAACCCTTCTTTTATCTTCTCCGGCAGCTTCCAACAATTCTTTCCATTTCTCTTTTTCTTCCAAAGGAGAAAGATCTAATGCTATCGCAGTAGCGACCCTGACCACTTCTTTAGAAAGACCAAACATTTGAGGGTCACTCAATTTAAGAGAAAAAAGCCCTTTCCATGGTTCTGTTATTTTCTCTATAGATGAATCGGAAAAAGCTATTGTTCTATAAGTAAAATAAACAAGCGTATAAGATGCAAATTCTATAATGGAGGTTTTATCATCTTCTGTAAGAGAGGGAGATAACAAAGCCCTCCTGAGTAATTTTATTGCATTATCGGTATCTCCGTACATTAAAAGACGATCAAATTCATTGCTTATTTGAAAATCATGATAGATCCTCTTTCTTGTCCCTCCAGGCTCTAAAGTATTACAAAATTTTATTATGCTATTTGCTTCATCAAGATACGCAATTCTCGAAAACGCACGGGCAACTTTCATTAAAAAACCAGAGACCTCTTCTTTCCACCCAGCAAACGCTTTATTAGTATAAATCTGTTGCACAAATGAAAAAGCATTAGGTGATCTCGCCAAAAACATAGTTTTAGCAGATTTAAGCTGATTTAAAAAATCTATCCTTTGAGGAGAAGGGAGGACCGGACATCGGAGCTTAATTCGTATTGCATCCATATATCTACATCGGATAAAACAAAGTGGAATTTCATTTTTTACTGCTCTTATAGGCTTGTTGGGTAATAACAGTTTTTGCAATTTGCCATCCCCGCGCCGTGCCTGTCGCCTGCCTGACGGCAGGCAGGAAAGCGGAGATCCATCTTAACCACGATTATAATAATCGGGGTTGTTTTCTGAGAAATAGATTCCCGTTTTCACGGGAATGACCATTTTGCAACAGTCCCTATATTATTCAGAGAAGCCTCTAATAGAAGAATTGGAAATAGCTTCCTTTAACTCTTCTATTTTTTCATCAGGCAAATGCTCAGAATATGGATATATTATAAACATGCCACCGATATTCGAATCATTAAATGAATCTATAGCTTGAGTAAAAATATCGTTGCATATTCCAGCACATCTAAACCGAACAAACATAGTTACAGAATCAGCAGAAACATTAATAAACGCTACAATGGGAGAAGCAACCCCGCTTATTGGCGGAGAATAACTCTCAGTAGACCGTTTTTGTTGAAGATTTAGAACTCTCTCCATAAATTTATCGTTGATCATCTTAGGAATATCTTTAATTATATCCCCTCCCTGAGGGTGTGTTTCATCTGATTGCTTAACAGCCTCTTTTAAAATATGCCAATAATATTTAAGTCGACGCTCTTCTACGCCATCTAAAAATCTAATAATATTATTAACCTGATCAATCATTAAAAGATCACTCGCAACAAAAGCGCTAGCTCTGCCCTTGACTTGATCAATTAGAATAGACGATCCGTCCGCTTGTGAACTCCTACTTGACAAATCAGCTACTGCCGCCAGCAACCACAAAAGTTTAAGTATGGCTATACTCTCTTTTGAGTAAGTATAGCCATGAGTATCAGGATGTCCTGATACAAATTTGACATTATTAAAGAATGCCCCTATCTGAAAATATTTATTTCCATCTCTATTCTCAATATATTCACCCCGATCTCCTAAACGGGGTTCAGATGGAATAAACCGTGATAAAAAGGTTAAAACAGGTCTCTTTTCATTAAGAACGACCTCTTTTAAATTTATCCAATCACCACCAGCTTCATCTGAAAGGACTTCTGCAAGAGTCTGCATAGGAAGTGTAATTGACTCTATCAGTCTGACATTAAGATCATAAGGTATAGTAAATCCCCGATTAGGAAATTGGGGTTCAGGGGTTTGAATCTGAAGACAATTAAAATCTTCAAGCCACGCCTTTAAACATTCAAGCTCGCTTGAAGTCAATCCGCCATTTGAAAGAGAGCTTATCTGGTTAGGAGTTTTTGGGCGAAGACCATCAGGCAATTTAGATTCAAGATCAGAGATGGCACTCTCCAAAGCCTTAACCATTCCTTTATATCCATGAGCTGCTGAATTACGAACAAAATCAGGAAGGGTGCTATCTGTTTTTAAATCTCCTATTTTTCTAGAAAAACCAATTAATCCTTCATAATTTTCAAACCCATAAGCCACATATCTTGAAATATCCCTCGTCATGGCAATAAGATGAGCCTGAATATTTTCATCCTTAGCAGGAGTCCTGGATAAAACGTTAGAAACACTCTCTAGGCTAAGCGCTCTTGTTAAATCATCCCTAAGTTTAGTCTCTCTATCAGAGGTAAGTTCAACTTTCAGTTTACTTATAATTTTATTAACAAGTGCATTAATATCTGAAATTCCACCTCTTGCAAGATACGGATAAATTATTACCTGCAATTCCCTTCTTATTTTATCCTCAGGATCCGAAGACTTGGCTGAATTATAAAGCTCTTTTGCCTCCTCAAGAAGGGTTGTAAGATAGATAAGAACTCTAACATATTCAAGCTCCTTTTCAACGGTAGGCTCAACATCTTTTTTGCATTGAGGCGAAGTAGTTATCGATGTTAAATTATTAAAAGATATTTCAGAACAGGATGTCATATAAAATTACTCTTCCTCTATTCCGTAAATAAATTGTTCCATAGTACGCAATGGATCACCATCGTTTAAAAGCTCTTGAGGAATCTGATCCTCAACGGTTCTCTCTGGTTGAGGAGTCGGAAAGATTTGAGGCTCTGATGCTGGAGCTGTCCCAGAGGATAAATCAGTCCTGGCTGGTTCACTTGGCGATTGTAAAGCAGGGGCTCCTTCTTCTTGAGAAGGAACTGCTGTTACAGCTGATCTTTCCTGAGACACACCATCCAGTGGTAGAGACGCTCCTTTTTGATTAAAGTTTTCATGCCATTTCAAAATATATTCGACACTTACACCATCTTCAGCATAAAGATCAAGCCTGCTATAAAGATACTCTATTTTTGCACGACTCATCACATCTGAACTCGCAATTTCAGGGTTTTCTGTTTTTAGGGTTTCACTCAATATAGGGTCTATAAGATGGATCGCATTAATAAGAGCTACCAGAGCGCGTCCCACCCTATTATCTTCTATCTCTTTATTTAATTTATTAAAAAACTCTTGCACTTTAAATATTATCTTTTGAGAGCCATCAACATCAACAGCCTCTTCAATAAACCCAACCGCGCATAAACCTATAAGCTTACTAATTTCATCAGCATCAGCAGCTTCCAAAACAATCTCCCCAGGCAATTCTGCTATCACATCAGCAGGAACAATCAAATCAATTCGCTCTACTCTATTTACAGACTCGTCGTTAACTCCTAAAGATATTAAAGCCTGTTTTATAAATTCTGTCTGCTTATTTAACTCAATCAACGCACTTCGCAATTTATCTGACATTTCTTCGTTAAGATATATCTTCTTTCCGCCTAATATTGAAACTTCCGGAACTTCGCCACTAATAGGCTGAGCAATAGATTCCTCTGAAGGAAGAGGAGTTGCGTACTTGCCTAAGTCGGCAATATCCTCCAAATATGGGTGGTTCGTAGATAAAGGACTAACATTAGCTCTACCGATTTCCAATCTTTGCTGAGATCTAGATATACGCCCCTCTCTTTCAGAACGAAGAGCCGCTCTTAATGCTCGAACACTTACTCTACGCCGCCCTCCAAAACCACCAACTACTCCAGCAGTAAATGTTCCATTTCTAAAATTAAAATCTTTATTTCCAAAGGATCTATCAAAAGTATATCCGGCAACAAAACCCAAAGAAGAGACCCCAAAAAGATCAACTTCTCCTGTGCCAACTTTTATCCCCGGCTTCCAAATATTATCTGAAGTTAAAGTATACCCACCTGCCACATATAATGAAGAAAAGTTTTCCGGTCTGTATATTCCAAATATCCCTGCGACGGTATCATCAGATCTTGGCATATCTGTAAAATAACTGTTTACAGTAAAATTACCCAACCTAGAAAGATCAAGTATCCCAACTAAAGAGGCATCAATTCCTCTGTAAACAGGCAACTCTCCGGCGAGAACATTGCTAAAAGTCTCCATCCCATTGGCAGAAACAACAGGGGCCGTCTGCCAAACAGCATTGAAAGAGATCATAAGTGAGAAAATATTAGAAGAAAAACCCAAATCGAAACCAAAAGCAAACCTGCCGGAAGTTGTATAAACATCACCAAGCGCCACTGTCCTGTTTTTTTCATAACTTAGTCTACCGTTCATTCCGTACAACAACCCCGCGTCTCCCAAAGATAATCTTCCATTAGCTAAAAAGTTTCCATCAACAATCGTAGAAAAAGATTGCCTCACGACGTTTAACTTATTTACGATGTCAACTCCAAGAGAAAAATCCTTAGGTAGATAAGAAGCGTCAGGATCTATTGTCAATCCGTGAAGATTAAAACCGTATTGTTTCAGCCCCAGAAAATAAGGATCAAACTGAAGAAGATAATTATCTCCGATCTTCCCGGAAAACGACGGTTTTACAGCAACAGTCGCCATCAAATCCGCGCCACGTTCAGAACCAATCGTCTCTACAGGAACTTCAAATGTAAGTCCACCTCGGGCGCCTTGAGTTGCCATCCAACTCCAGAAAGCATTCAAAGGTTTTTTTGCGGAAGGTTTCACCATCTCGGGAAGGAGTTCCATTGTCCTTGATGTATCAAGACCAACAGTGCCTGATTCTTTTTTATTATTAATAGCGTTTGATAAATCTCTTTCAACCCTCATTATCCTTGCATAAGTTGATCCTGCAGCTGTGTCAAATAATTCCTTTGTTTTTCCCTGTAATTTGCCAAGTAATTCTTTTTCATGCGAAGCAATAATACTTGTAGCATCAGTCAACGTTTCAACATCATAACTTCTACCGTCAAGTTCATAGGTTTCGCCTATTTCCCGCCTAACTTTTGCTATAATATCTAATCGCTGCAGATAATTATCTGTACCATAAACTGCACGCTCACCAACTTCTGCGAGCCAAGGAGTTATGATATCTCCTGAAGAGGTAGAAGGAGTTTCTGATTTTGTAACAGCCGCACTTAAATTATCCTTTACTCTTTCAAGTCTCTTTTCTTTATCATAAGCTGTTTGGAGTATTCTGTATATTGCAAGAAGATCTGCATCTTCTGTAATCCCAGGAATGTTAACCGCGGATTTAAAAGCATTAAAATCACTGGCAACAGTCCTAAATGCCTCTTTTTTAACAACATAAACATTATAATAATGTCCACTATTAGCATCCAACAATCTCTTTTTTTCAACATAGTCAGATAAAGCCCCAAAAACAACGGCAGGCCTAACTCTATCCCCAAAAATTCCAAATTCAGCATCAGAAATAAATCCTCTTAAATCCAAACTTTCGTCTAAAGATTGTTCCAGTTTTTTTGTTATGAGAGCTAAAAGGCTTGTAAATATTTTGGCTTTTCTCTCGTCTGACACAACCTGTCCATCTATAACGATATTCTTAATTGCAAAACTGACAAATATCTCTTCAAAATTAAGGATACAATGTCTTCCCTGTCTACCACTAACAACCTTACGGGTAATAAGTCCCGCTCTTATTAAAGCATCAAAAACTTTCTTCTTATCTTCACCTTGAAAATCAAAATCATCTTTTTCAGAGAAAGAGACCCTTTGGTCTCCAACAAAAAATCTATCTAATTTATGCGATATCCCTTTTCTAATAGAATACCCGGGATCAAGCCTGTCTAATCTGTCGGCAAGAGTTGACACTCGATCTTTTAATTCAATAAGATCAATTATTTTTAAAACTACTTCATATTGGGCTTGAAGAATAGCAGGATCAACTTCTTGAAGAGTCGTATCTGTACCATTTGTTGAATCATTTGACGCAGTTAAGTGGGTCGCAGATAATGCGGAAAAATAACTTATAAGATTTAATCCTATACTAACCATTATATACTCCTAACGTTTAATTTCTTTCAATCTGCAAAGATCTTCCAAGCGACGGAGCTGCACTCTCTCGTACTGCTTTACGGGCATAAGGCTTATAATTGACCTTAACCTCCCCCATAAAAGAGAGCCTTCCCTCAAACAAGCTTATAACTTCAACTTTCTCAGTAAAAACAGGAACACTAATTGTGTTTCCAGTTGTATCGGTTATTTGTCTTACTGAAGTTTGTTCTCTAGAAACAGTCTCCTTTTCAGGTTTAATTTCCAAACTAAATTGATAGCTTCTTTGTCCGTTAAGAGGAACATCTGCCGCCGGAGCTGAAATTTTTAAACAGAGTTCACCTTTGTCATTTAAATATTTCTCAACCCCTATGCCTGGCTCCCCCCCAATTAAATTAATTTTCGTATTTTCAAGTAAGGTTTGTCGCAATTGCTCAGGGGGAACTGCGTAACTGTCTCCATCAGAATCAATTAATCTAACCCCTTCTCCTAGATAAATTTTTTCCAAAATTTTGCGCTCATCAGTAGAGACCAGGGCTGTAAGGTTAACCTCAACAACTCCCCGCTGGTCAACCTCAACAGAAACCATGGAAAAAGCCTCTTCTTCATAAAGAGCATCACAAACTTCTCGCGCTAATTCATCATAATATCGCAATTCACCATCAATCCAAACAGGCGGCAAATAACTATATTGCCCCAAAATTATATGAGCAGCCCTCTCCGATTGTTTTGGAGTTGGATTTTTTTCTCCACAAACCTGTCCTAAATATTCTTCTCCAACTTCTTTTAAGTCAGGAGGAATAAATTCAGTATTCCCATTATTATAATTATGAGGACCTATAGGCATTTTAAAAGAGAAACTATTGCCTACGTTATCAATGTCTGGCATTTTTTATACATCTCCTTACAAACTCGCCTTTATCATAGGCTTTTCTTTTTTCAATCTAAAGCCTTTCTCCCAGGAAAACAACTCTTTTATAAGGGCCCCCGCCATAGAGGTCTTGCTCATCATCTCTATAGCTTCAGCACGAGTAACATCTTGTTTAACTCCCAAAGAACCCTTCTTTACATAAGATAAAACACCAGCATTCTTTGCAGCTTGAACATATTTAGCGGCCCAATTATCAACAGCAACATCACTGAAAGGCTTTTGTTCAACTTTTTCCAGGGGGAGTCTGTCATAGCGTGCCAAAACGGTTATCGCTTCGGCCTTTGAAATTTTATTGTTTGGCCTAAAGTTCCCGTCAGGGTAGCCTTGAACCAAACCCATTGCTATCGCTTCTTTTATATAAGGAGCCGCCCAATGACTCGGATCTACATCTTTAAAAACTTTGCTTCGAGGACGCTCTGTAACTTCCGTCCCGCTTGCACGAACAAGAAGAGTCGCAAGTTCCGCCCTGCTTAAAGTCCTCTCGGGTTTAAATGTCCCGTCAGGATAGCCTTCAACAAGACCAACAGTACTTGATCCTTCAATAGGCCGTTTTGCCCAATAACTTTGTGGTACATCTTTAAACCCAACCAATCTTAAGACCCTTATTGATTCAGATAATTTTTCCCCGTCATCCTTGGCAGCCGTAACCTCAATTAATTTTTTGCCTACATTTCCAATTGGAACATTAGCATTAAAAGTGCCATCATTGTTTACAGAAACAGTTATCCCGTTGACAGAAACAGTTTTAAACCCTTCGGCGCTTCCTGACACCGCAACTTTATCATCATAAATTATAGATTTATCTTTCGGCTCATAAATAACAATTCCAAAGGTCTCTTCTTCTATGTATTTATCTCCAACATAAGATAGAGAAAAATAGTGTGTAGAATCTTCCGCTATATTACCATACGGATGATAAGCATAGTTAAATTCCATTCCACTAACAGATAATCCCATCCCAAGGGTAGGGTTATTTTGGATCTCGGAATTAGGAATCGGATTCTGGTCCAACCCCGCCCTTATTGTAATATTTTGAGTAAGACCCAATTCCGCTCCAACATGCAAAGTTAATGGCCTGTTGTCAACTATGTCAACATCGCAAGCCAAAGTAAGTTTTCTATCATCATACATGCTCGTTTTATAAGCGCCGCCGACTTTAATTAAATATGGAACCGTATTTTCAATTCCATTTCCTGAAGTCAGCTTCGTCCCTAAAGGATTTTGAGCTGAAACACCCAAAGAGAGTTTATCTGATACAGCATAAAGAGCTCCAATATCAAACCCTATTCCTGTTGAATTTGCATTCTCAATTGATGAGTCTCCAGTCCCTCCCTGTGAAAAATATTTCAAGCTTCCTCCCAACTGGATATTTGAATTTATAAGATCAATCCCATAAGACAAGAAAAAGAGACTGGATCCCCATGTGCCTGAACCAAGCTTTGTTCCGTTCGAATCTGACAATATTATATCCGGAGAGGAAGCAATAATCGCCCCAACTCCGATGGCGCTATTTTTGGTCTGAGGGTAAGCTCCTCCCAAAACTACATAATTTACATCACCCAAAAGGCTTGTATACATGCTAGTCAATTTTGGCGTAAGAACTTTTCCAAGACCTGCGGGATTTACAAAAACCGTATCGCCATCTTCTGCGACTGCAACATATGCTTTACCCATTCCGAGGGGTCTCGCCCCCACACCTATATACATTGGATCTGCGACTATCATGTCCTGAGCCGCAAAAACAGGCAAAGAGATCAAACACAACAGAAAAACTACCATCCATGCAATTGAAAATTTGATCTTTCTCATCTTTTCATCTCCTAACTTATTATCGAAAATTCTGGACATAAATTTCTTGCTTTTCTCCATTATTTATTGATAATTAGTATTTTCCCTTTACCAAGCAATTTATTATTTGAATCAATTACACGATACAAATAGACCCCATCTCCCAATTTTTCTGAAAATGCGCTTACGCCATTCCATTCAATTTCGGAAGGACCCGAGCCATCATCTGTCCAGCTAAGTTTCCCTACAATTCTTGTAGTCATATCCATAATGTATGCTGTAGCAGATGTTGCCCCTTGCGGATCAAAGACTATCTTCGTAATCTCCCCTGCCAAAGGATTAAACGGGTTGGGATAGTTATACGAACCAGAAACTCCGGTCACATCAGAAGCTACAACGTTAAATGTTATAGTGTTACTCTCTTTTCCATCTGTACGTTTAACACTTATTGTCTTAGTTCCAACTTCCATTCTGGGGACTGTAAAAGCTATGCTGTTTATACTCCAAGCAGAAACTCTGCTCTCTTGATCCGCGGAAGATTTGTATATAGAGGTTATCCCCTGTCCCTCTATTTTAATCTCTCCGCCATTGCCAAGGCCTGAACCCGTAAGAGTAAAGGTTGTCTCTCTGCCATAAATTCCATGATTAGGATCTATTGAAGTAATAACAGGATCTTCAATTTGAGATGTATTTTTTAAAATCACATAATCAAGAAGCAATCCACTGGTCCCGCTCTCTCCCTGAAAAACCAACTGGTATTCTTTTATCAATTGCTTATCTAAAGTCCCGTTACTGTTATCGGTACTCCCTTCGTTAACACGGCTGCCGATATTAGCTATAGGTATAGTATATTCCTGCCAGTTTGTTGTAGGGTTAATGTCGATAGGATTACTTGCAAAATTATCCCCCTCATCACTTGTAGCGCTGTCTCTGTCTTTTAACTGGAACTTAAACTGATGAGGCTGTCCATCCCCTTTAATTCTGAGAGATATAGCATTGTAACTTGATATATCCTTTAAATCATTTAAAACAGCCCCTACAAGCCTCCAGGCATTTGCAGGATCGCTTATGCTTCCATAGACAACGCTAAAAGAATAATCTTTTTCATAAGCCTCTTTAGAAGTACGTTCACTTGTAGGTTTATAATCTTTAAGAGCCGCCTCTCTGTAATAACCGTTAGCAGGATCCACAAGATCTCCTTCAAAATCGTCAATAACAAACGATGAAGTTGTCTCTATAACCGTAAATATTTCACCTGTAATTACTGAACTACCTTGAGTAACTTTTATAAGCTTCAAACCGGCAGAGGCGCTGCCTGCAAGTACAACATCCGCAACCGTCAAGGTCGTATCATCAATAACTGTGACATTGCCATGTGTAATCCCTTCGCCGAAATCAACACTTAGTGTTCCGCTAAACTGAGTATCTTGGGCTTCAATCGTCATAAGAGAAACAGTTGTCCCCTGTGTCGCGGAGGCGGGATCAGCGGATAAAAGTTTTGGGGCAAGGGCATGAGGCTCTGTAACATTAAGATTTACAACGATAGTTGATGATCCCCCATCAATCGAATTAATTATTGCAGAGTATGAATAATCTCCTGTCGCAACACCTGTAACATCGACAGAAAATGTAAGTGTCTCTCCATTTCCTGCTCCAAGTGTTCCGCTAAGCGGAGAGATAGAAAGCCAATTCCCCGGGTCTGATGTACTCCAACTGAGGGTTCCTCCTCCTGTATTAGAGACAGAGACTGTTTGAGAATTGGGATTTACTCCTCCATATTGAGCCGTAAAGTTAAGAGTGGTCTTGTTCACAGATAAAGCAGGAGTCTCTGCCGCATTCTCAAGGGTTACATAATCTATATAAACGCCGTCATTTAATGATCCGTTTTTCCCCACAAATGTAAACTGGTATTCGGCTATTTTTGTTTTCTCAAGTGAGCCGTCAGCCCCAGGATTCAATGATTTTGTTATTGATGAGATCGGAACTTTATACTCTTTCCAGTCTGTATCTGCCGTTGAAACAGCAGCTGCATCTGTTGCCGCCCAATTTGTTCCGTCATCATCTTTTAATTGAATCTTTACTGTATTTGTTGAGCCATCCCCTTTCATCCAGAAAGAAATAGTGTCGTATGAAGTTATATCTTTTAGATTCGTCAATATTCCGCCAAACCCTCTCCAAGCATTTTTTGAATCAGAGGCCGCTTTATAAGCAAAATGCATAGAGGTAGCCGTTTCATGGTACGTTTTGGTAGACAACTCCATAGTAGGTAAAGAATCGCCTGCCGCCTCATAAGAATAATAACCATCCGCAGGGACATAAATCCCTTCAAAGTCATCGATGATAGCATTGCTTGAAGAAGAGACAACCTGAAAACCAGCCGTCGAAGAAGTTACGCTTTCTGTCCCAAGATTTACAATCGGAGTTGTAACCGTTACAGTCCTTGTTGTAGCAGAAGCCGCAGGATCGATAGTTATTGAAACTTCAACTTGAGTTGCAGATTTAACAGTTGCACTATTAACTGTTATTCCTCCTCCGTTAAAGACAACAGTCGTACTGCCATTTTTAAAATGAGTCCCAACGCCAGTAATTGTAGCTATTGTTGCTGTCCCCTGCGTCCCTTGTTGAGGAGAGACGGAGGAAATAGAAGGAGAATTTATCGTAAAGTTTCCCGCCCCTCCAGTTGAAGCAGAAATAGACCTGCTTCCGGAAGCGGCCGACGCCTGAACCGCAAGAGAGAGATTATAAGTAGTTGTGGTGTTTGATCCCTTACTTACCGCAATCCCTGAACCAAAATTAAAAGTAGTTGCCGAAGTAAATGTCCCCGCCGAATTTGTCGCCACGACGGAAGCTTCATCTCCAGCATAAAGACTTGACGGATTAAATGTTAAAGTCTCAGAAGGTGTTATAGAAGTTGCCGTCGCGAAACTTGGAACATCCCATGTAATAGGAGAAAGGCCCGTGACAGATTTTGTTGCAGAATTTCCATACTTAGTGGCAGAAGCTAAACTTGTAGCATTCCATCCTCTTAAATATATAGTCTTTTCACTAATAGAACCGTTTTGAATATATAGCGATCCGGGAGCTCCTGTCCCCAAGCCCACCGTTACATCAGCTATCCAGATATCATCCCCACCTACAAAATGAGCTTTGCTCATATCAGCCTGATCTACTGAACCGACAACCTGTATTATCTGAACAACAGAACCGACAGGAAGAGGAATCCCCTGATCATCAGAAATTGTCCCCCCGGCATTTGGAACGTTTACCTGTTCCAGCATACGAATGTTTACACCTGTAGCCAAAGCTTGTGTAGAAAGAGCCATCATTAAAAGAAGTAAAAACAAAATTATACTCCCGGTTTTATTAATTTTTTTAAATAACTCTTTTAACATTTATTCTCCTCCTACTTTCAATATGGCAACGGATATGTCCATTCAAAATTAAGATTTGAATTGGACACATCTGTATCATATAAATAATAACCGACTCCCGGTTTTAATTTTATACTTGTTATGTTGTCAGTCCCAGTATCACGCCAGGTCCCGTCACTCTTGAGCCATGCGACATCAAAGCCGCCTTGTGCATTTGGATAATAAATAGATGAAGCTGCAAATTCAAAATCTCCGGGTTTAAGTCCGCTTTCAAATAAGCCTGATGACGATAAACCAACCGTAACAGGATATGGAGAACCGACCAAATTATAGCCCTGGCTTACAGTTTGAACAGCTTTTGAAAAACTGACATTTCCTACTATTGTCACATTTTTATCCGGATTCCCCGTAGTATCATTAACAACCATATAAAATCCTTTTTTCTCATCAATTGAAATTTGAGCTAAGGTATCGGTAGTCCCCGATTTGTACCATTTACCATCATCTTTTAACCATGCAATTTCAAAAACATCTCCAACGGGATAATAAATAGAATCAGCGCCAAATTCAAAAGGGGCTCCTGTCATCTGATTTCCGATAACACTGTTAATATTAGACTCAGACTGAATTAAAGGAAGAGAGACTAAATTATATTTCAAGTTTTTTAAAGCTTTTATATCAAATTTACCGACAACATCGTCTTTTAACATGTCACTTGATATGCCGGCATCAGTTTTAACCACTTTATAATATTTTTCTGTTCCCAAACCGACCTGAGAGAGATCAGTCTGTGGGCTTGCAACGCTCTTTTTCCAGATGGTCCAATCATTAGCATTTGTTGAAAAGGTGTTGCTTGTATAAATATCAGAAGTTCCGGCATATTTATCATTATGCTTCCAAGTGATACTTATATCTGATCCTGAGCGCGCAATAGAAGTCGTTATATCCCCAAGGGCTGGAGGAGGAATATATCCTTCCGCAACAACAAAGTCAACATAAACAGTCCCTGTTGTTCCTCCTGACCCCTTAAATACAATCTGATAATTTGCTATCGAACTCTTATCCATAGCCTGTCCGCCGGAAGGGAACCCATCTTTAATCTGAACAAAAGCGCTTAATGGAATTACATACTTGGTCCATATTGTAGTCGTTAAAGGTATTGTGTATTTGGGGTCCCCTTTAGAATCTACCGCGGCAAAATTATTACTATTTTTGTCTGTAAGCTGAAGACTGACAAGACCTGAACTCCCATCACCTTTTACCCATAACGCAACAGAGGTAAAATCTGAAATATCTCTAGGTTCAGATAGATACCCGTTATATCCCCTATACTTATCAGTAGGTGACGATCCGTAAGTAACAGCTATTGACTGTTCCCCTTCATGTTTTTCTACTGAAGAGAGAGCAAAGTTAATATCTCCTCCGGATGTAAACGCTGTATAATTTTCCGGCTTGACCGCCATCCCTTCAAAATCGTCAATAACCTGTGCGGTTTCATTGTTTGGATCATTGCCGTCAAGAATTGATATAACTTTTGATGCTGTTTGAGTATCAGGATTTGTAACAACAAGGTTCCACTTGCCTATAACCGCACCTTTATCTTTTATTGGCAAATATGCTCTTATTCTTGAAGAAGATTCAACTATCACATTGTCGCTTGTAATAGAAGGCTGCTGATCTTTTACAAGAAAGACAGAAGCCCCATCAATAAAATTCTCCCCATCGATAATAACTGTAATGTTTTCAGTATTTAAAAGGACATCAGGTGTAACTTGAATTATCTTTGGCGCGCCCAAAGATTTTATAGTAAATGTCTTGATATTACTTGTCAAACTGGAAACAACAGCAGAGACACTATAATCTCCGGCAATGACCAAACCGCTTGGAACTGTTACAGTTACAACATCATTCCCATCTGTAAAGTCGTCATTGCTTGTTCCATCAGGATCCATTCCTGCCTGCTGATCAAAACTTTTCTCAACAGCGGTATAACTTCCAAAATTTATATAACGTTGACCTAAAGCATCTGGAACTAAAGCTGTCCCTTTAATTTTAACTTCATCACCGGCTATGCCATTTCCAGGCGCCAAAGCATAAACATAAGGTTTTATGTTTAAAGTTATGACATTTGAAACTTTTCCATTTGCGGTAATTTTAATTTCATTTGGTCCGGCTTTTATAAAATTATCAGAGTTTGCGCCATCGCCGATTCTCCTTGGGATACCGATTTCTATATAATTATCGAGCCAGCTATAGACTTGCAATCCATCATAATCATTTGCTCCACCATCACGAATTCTCAATCCCGCAATAGTCACATTATTTGTATCTGTAGAAAATTCTCCTTTAGAAATTGTATTTCCGAATCCTGTTCCAACAATTCTTATATGATCGTATATCACAGCATCAGTAGTTGCCTGCCATGCATTATTTTGAGAAGTGTCAGTATCAACTTCAAGCCCGGTAATAACTGGAGTTGGGGTTTGAGGTATCTCTTTTACAGTAAATTTATAATCATTATTGCTCTCTACTAATCCCGCGACAACAACAACTTCATAAGTACCTACTGTCAATCCAGCAGGAACCGTAGTCTCTACCTGATCATATCCATCATATAATATTGCTGGCTCATCGTTAACTCTTGTTGCAACCCCTGTTGTACTTACGCTTGTCGTCCCATCATTCAATATTACCGTTACGGTATCATTAGTCGCGCCAAATCCTGTTCCATATATTTTTATTTTACTGCCTGCATAACCATTTGTTGGCGATATGCTGCTTGTTATTTCAGGCTTTATCGTAAATGGCACTGTTGCCGAAGTCTTCGATACATTATTTATTATCGCCACAGCCTTTAGTCCTGCTGTCGCATATACACTATTTACCGATCTTGCCAACCCAAACGAAATATAGTATGTGCCATCTCCATTTCCTGTCGGTTCATTCCAACTATATATCGGCATCTCTACGCCATCTATCATTACCTTGCCTTGATTATTATAGTTCCCTTCAAACCCTGTTCCGCTCATCTTTACCGTATATCCTAGATATCCTTCACTTGTAGTCACATAAGCTGAATTCTCATCTTTTCTTACTTCAATCTTTGTCACTGACGGTGTTTGTGCCCCGGGAGCTGCGTCTACAGTAAAGGTCTCATCATCATTGCTTTGAGCTTCATTGGTTTCTACTATAACCTTATATACGCCTGCTAATAAACTTGCAGGAACTGTAGCTCCTACCTGATCATATCCATCATATGCTGGCTCATCGTTAACTCTTGTTACAACCCCTGTTGTACTTACGCTTGTCGTCCCATCATTCAATATTACCGTTACGGTATCATTAGTCGCGCCAAATCCTGTTCCATATATTTTTATTTTACTGCCTGCATAACCATTTGTTGGCGATATGCTGCTTGTTATTTCAGGCTTTATTGTAAATGGCACTGTTGCCGAAGTCTTCGATACATTATTTATTATCGCCACATCCTTTAGTCCTGCTGTCGCATATACACTATTTACCGATCTTGCCAACCCAAACGAAATATAGTATGTGCCATCTCCATTTCCTGTCGGTT
>MEUA01000027.1 GCA_001771505.1 candidate division WOR-1 bacterium RIFOXYB2_FULL_36_35 | reverse complement strand
GCTTATTTCACCTGTAGAGACAACTATTTTCATCTATATTTTATATCCCAAGTTCTGGGAGATCAGGCAAAATCAAATCTTCTTCGATTTCATTCATTGCGGCTTTTTTGCTGATTCCCCGTTTACTGTCTCTGCTTAAAAATTCTATAATTTGGTTTATTTCATCCAGCGGACGCAACTTTTTTTTAAGTTCTTCCACTATATTTTCTGTTGGTTGTTTCTTTTCATAGATAATCTTAAATGCTTTTTTTATTTCTGCCTGGGCTTCCAAGGATATGCCTCTGCGCTGCATCCCTATTGAGTTAACCCCTCTTGCTTCCCCGGGGGACCCTACTACTAACATGAATGGGGGGATGTCTTGCCCGATTTTTGATTGTGCCCCGATCATTGCAAGCCGCCCGATCCTTACAAATTGATGGATTCCCGATAAGCCCGCAATAATCGCTTGGTCGCCGATCTCCGTATAACCAGCAAGCCCAACATATCCGCCAATAATTGCTTCATTTCCTACTTTGCAATTGTGCGGGATGTGGGCGTGAATCATTATATAGTTTTTATCTCCAATGATGGTCTTTCCTCCTTCTCCGACAGGAAGGTGTATTGTCACAAATTCCCTTATAGTGTTGCTGTCGCCAATAATGATCTCCCCTTTTTCCCCTTTATAGTGCAGGTCTTGAGGAGGAGTTCCGATAGAAGCACCTTTGTAAATATGATTATTCTTTCCAAGCTTTGTCCATTTGTTGATAACAACATGTTCTTCTATTATAGTATTTTCCCCAATTTCAACTTCAGGCCCAATTACGACAAATTTTCCGATTTGGCACCCTGTTGCTATTTTGGCGGATGGGTGAATAATCGCTGTTGGATGAACTTGCGCTCCAGAATTGCCTCCGCCTTGATCAACAAGAGAAAAAGTAAATTCACCTTCGCAGGCAAGCTCTCCGTCAACGGAAGCTTTGCCTTTCATTTTTCCGATCCCTCTTTTAAACCACATGACCTCGACTTCAAATTTCAACTGGTCTCCGGGGACAACGGGCTTTCTAAACCTTACTCTGTCAATTCCTGCGAAAAAGATGATTTTGCCTGCAGCGGAAGGGGCGCTTAATGCCATAACTGCTCCAACCTGGGCGATTGCTTCAACAATTAAAACTCCCGGCATTACAGGTTGGCCGGGAAAATGTCCCTGGAAAAAATATTCATTCATTGTGACATTTTTTATGGCGATTGCAGTTTTTCCATATTCCATTTCTAAAATTTTATCTACAAGAATAAATGGATATCTGTGGGGGATGGTTTTTAAAATTTCTTGAATGTCTAACATTATAGATCTCCTTTATATAAAAAGTATTTTAACCCCGATTATTCACCCCGATTCCCTAATCGGGGTGAATACCTAAGGATTTTCCCAACAGCCTACTAGAGTTCTGTTCGTCCATAAATAATCGGGGTTAAGATGATCATTTTCATATTACATAACAATTTTATAATTTTATCATAAAAATTATTTAAAAACAGTGAAATAATGAAAACCATTTTACGATATTAAACTATAGGAAAATCTTGAGCGAGTTGAATGGCCTGGAGGTAAATTAAATTATGACAAGTGTATCGTTTATTATTCATCCGACAGATTTAAAAAGAATGGGAGTTTTGGAAAATTACAACAGAAAAAAAGCGCCGTTACAATGGCATGGAGACAACTTAAAAGGATTACAAGCAAGGCTTGAAGGCATTGGCGTTGAAGTTTTAAAATCGTGGGAATCAAAGGGATCAAGATGTAACCGTGTCCAACATCTGGAAAATATTATTTCTGCGGATTATACTATTGCTTTTGCAAGTCCAGATCTTTTCTTTGATAATTTTTTGCCTCAATTTGGTAGCGGGACGTTATTTAATGATATACGAATGGAATTTTTAAACAAAGCTAACAATGGAAAAGCCCTTCTTGTTAATTATCGACCTTTTATTTGTGGCCCCTGGTTGTGGGTGGATAGAGTTCCCGTAATGTCTGGGGAGTCATCTCTCTCTTTGCAGAAGCAACCTCAAGCTATAAATGAGTGGGTAAATTTAGGGGCCATTATAATGTCTGGTGATTTTAGTAAAGATAGTAGCGGGGTTATATTGCCGACCATAAACAGTTTTTCCTCTGCTTGGCCGCGATCGATAAACGGAGCTGGAAAGAGTCTCTCTTTTATTGCGGCTAGTAATGACGAAGATAATATAAAGAAAAATCTATTTTTCAGGCAGATATGTAGAGCGTTTGAGTATTATAGTGTGGAGCTTCGTTTAAGCTGGGGAGTTGAGACTGGAAGTAACATATATGAACATTATGATTATGTAAATCGCGGAAATGCTTTTGTAGGCTTTTTGAGCTCAAGTTTTTTGGCTGATGAGCTTATTTCCAATCAATTTATGAGGGCTATTGTTGAAGCAGGGAATAGGGGAAAGTTGGTTTTGGCTGGACTTAATCCTACTATGGTAGAGTTTTCTCCTCTTAGTTCAATGTTGTCGGCAATAATACCGGAAGCCAGTGATTTGTCTCGCAGGAATGAAGCTGAGTCTCTCCCTGTTTGGCAAAATATTTTAATAAAAGTGATGGAAAAACTTGGGAGCTAAATTATCATTATTCTTTTTTCGTTTTAAGCTCTTCATCTAACATCTTTATTTTTTGTTTGATGTAGGGTTCAAGCCCCTCCATTTCATGTAATTGCTGAAGAATTTTGCAGGCCTTGTCTATCGGGCTTATTTCTGCCAAAGCAACTCTTGCTTGAGCTGCCAGATCTTGATAGGAGGTATTAGTTTTTATTATTTCTTCTAAAAGTTGTGAGGTCTTTCTTAAATCATGCCCTCTTCCTCTTCTGCGAATTAATTGAGCTTTAATTAATTTAACTTTTATTGCAAAATAATCGTCCGGCCTGTTAATTAGTCCCCTTTCTGCTTTTTCACATAAAATTACGGCCTGAGAGATTTTTTTGGGAAAGTGATAGAGGATTAATTCTGCTTTTCCTATATGGGCCCTGGCCCTGAAATACCAGTTTGCTTTTCTGCTTTTTATCAGTTTTTCATGAAGCTTCATCGCCTTTTCATGGTCTTTTTCTTTTTTGTTGTCGCGAACCAAACGTAGATCTGCTTCTATTATATAAGTCTTTGCCATAAAAAAGTCAGATATGTCTGATTTTAAGTTTTTTCTTGCCGTCTCACAAAGTTGCAATGCCATGGAAATATTTTCAGGCCTGATTCCTGGCGTTAGAAGTTCTGCCTTTCCTATTTGTGCGCGCGCCCGTAAATAGGGAGACCCGTAATTTTTTAAGATCTCTTCATAAATTGCCGCCGCTCTTTCGTAATCTCCGGGAGAGCCTCTTCCGACTAAGGCATCTGCAAGGCGAAACTTTATTTCGCCTATATCTGCCCTAAAAGGAAATTGCTTGATAAGTTCGCTGTCGTTTTTTATAAGAACATTTAATTGTCCTCTTTTTGACGGCGCTGGAAAATCTTCTTCTATTCCAAGAGAAAATGCTGTGATTGGTGAAAGTTCCCCCATTTTCGCTCCTTTTTTCTGCTTGTGTTTTTGTAATAGTATTAATTACAATCTATTGATCTTCCATTGTAGATGATATATAATATAAATGTCAATGCAACGCGATAAAGAGCTCTCCGACTTAGAAAGTAAAATTCGGGTAGCTTTTCTCAATAAACAGTTACTAAATCAGTCTCTTACGCATTCCTCTTTTGCTAATGAAGCCAACGTTTTAGATAATGAAAGATTGGAATTTCTTGGCGATGCTGTTATAAAACTTGTTATTTCAGAATATATCTACAATCGTTTTCCATCAAGACCTGAAGGAGATTTAACCAAAATTAGAGCTACGGTGATTTCAGATGAAACGTTGGCGCGGGTAGCAAACAGAATAAAACTGGGTGAATATCTTTTGCTTTCTGAAAATGAAAAAAGGAATGAAGGACAAAAAAAACGTTCTAACGTTGCAAATGCCTTTGAGGCTCTTGTTGGCGCGATATATCTTGATGCCGGATTGGGAAAAATTAGAGATTTTTTAATAGATTTTTTAAAAAGTGAAATAGACAAAGTTAGCAGCGCAGGATATATAAAAGATTATAAATCCGCGTTGCAGGAATTTGTTCAAAAAAAGAAATGGATGCTCCCCCAATATAAAGTTTTAAGAGAGATTGGGCCAAAACATAAAAAAGAGTTTATCATAGGGGTTAGAATAAAAGGCAAGATTATGGGGGAGGGACAGGGGCTTAACAAAAAAGAGGCGGAGCAGAAGGCAGCAGAAGAGGCTTTAAAGACCCTGCAATCCGAAGATAAAAAAAAACGCGGACCAATCAAAGGTCTTTTTTATAAAGTAAAAAAATCAATATGGTTATAGTAATTTGCAACGGCAAGGTAATAACCCCCTCATCAAAAAAGGGAGAAAATACTGATATTTTAATTGAAGACGGCATTGTAAAATCTATCGGCAAAAACCTAAAAATTCCTAAAGATGCCGAAATTATTGATGCTTCAGGGTTACTGGTTTCCCCCGGGTTTGTGGATCTTCATTGTCATTTGCGTGATCCGGGAGATCCGGAAGAGGAGACTATTGCTTCCGGAACAAACTCCGCAGCAAAAGGGGGCTTTACTTCTATTTCTTGTATGGCAAACACAAATCCTCCAATTGATTCTCCCTCCATGGTTAAATATGTTGTTTCAGAGGCAAAAAGCTCAGGAGTTGTTAATGTTTTTCCGATTGGGGCTGTTACGGTGGGACTTGAAGGGAAAAAACTTGCTCAGATGGGGCGAATGTTAGGGGAGGGGGCCGTTGCTTTTTCAGATGATGGGAGACCGATTGCAGATTCAAAAATTATGAGACTTGCGCTTGAATATGCGAAAGCGTTTGATGTTAAAATCATTTCTCATCCGGAAAATCTGGAATTGTCCGTGGGGGGACAGATGAATGAAGGGGCTATGTCTACAATTCTAGGGCTTAGAGGAATTCCCAGGCAGGCCGAAGAAATTATGGTAGAAAGAGATATTTCTCTGGCTGCTGAATTTGGATCTGTGCATATTACGCATGTGTCGACCGCTTCTTCTGTAAAGCTTATTCGGGAAGCAAAGTCAAAGGGGATTCCTGTGACTGCTGATACCTGCCCGCATTATTTTTCTTTAACTGAAAAAGAAGTTGATGGGTTTAATACTTTTGCGAAAGTAAATCCTCCTCTTAGAGGAGAAAATGACAGGAGAGAGATAGTTTTAGGATTAAAGGACGGGACGATTGATGCAATAGCTACCGATCATGCTCCTCATAGGGAAGAGAAAAAAAACGTTGAATTTGGGCTTGCTGCTAAAGGGATGGTTGGGTTTGAAACTGCATTTCCTCTTGCTCTTACGTTTTTATCGGAAGAGATCCCACTAAATGAAATAATAGGTAAGATGACTATAAATCCTGCTAAAATTTTGGGAATTCCAAAAGGTGAAATTAAGGTTGGAGTAGATGCCGATATTGTTATTGTTGATCCTAATGCTGAATATGAGGTTGACATCAAAAGTTTTGCTTCAAAATCTAAAAATTCGCCCTTTAACGGAATGAAAGTTAAAGGTAGGATTGTTTATACAATTGTTGGCGGTAAAATAGTTGTCAGAGACAAAAAACTTCTTTTTTAAATACGACTAATTTCTGACCTTTTTGATTAAACTTCATCACCCCCAACTCCATCAATTTGACCCCTATTATCATAGTCGGGGTTCATAATCGGGTTGAAATGTTTTTGTGGCATGAAAATTGCTTGATTTTTTAGAGTGAGAAAAAAGGTTGAGAAGATAATACTAAATGCCATAGAAAGAGGCGCGTCTGATATTCATATTGAACCTCGCGAGGAATTTACCAAGATCAGGGTCAGGACAGACGGATTGATTGCTGATCAGGAGACTTTTCCCAAGGATGAGCATCCCGCTATTGTTGCAAGTACAAAAGTGATGGTTGGCTTAGATATAGCCGAAAGCCGAATTCCTCAAGATGGCAGATATAAAATAAAGTTTGATAAAGATTATGTCGATTTTCGCATTTCCACGTTGCCTACAATTCATGGAGAGAAAGTTGTAATTAGAATTTTACAAAGGGATAAAACAAAATTTGACTTATTAAGGCTTGGGTTTAACCCTGAAGATCTTGATTTGTACAGAAAGATGATTAATAAAAAAAGCGGAATGGTTTTGGTGACAGGGCCCACGGGGTCAGGGAAAACAACAACTTTGTATGCAACACTTAAAGAATTAAACAGCAAAGAAAACAATATTGTAACTATTGAAGATCCGGTTGAATACCAGCTGCCTGGCATTAATCAGGTCCAAGTTAATTATAAAACAGGATTTGATTTTTCTAAAATTTTAAGGGCTGTGTTAAGGCAAGATCCGGATATAATTCTTGTTGGAGAGATTAGAGATTTTGAAACTGCAAAAGTTGCGGTTCAGGCTGCGTTAACGGGTCATATGGTTTTGGGGACGTTGCATACAAGGGATGCGAGCAGCGCGTTTACAAGACTTGTAGATTTGGGTATTGAAGAATATCTAGTTAAGGATGTGCTTGTAGGGATTATTGCTCAACGCCTGTTAAGAGTCAAACCTTCTGGTCGGCGTGCTATTTTTGAAATTGCTACCGATTGTTCAGGTGTTAATAGAAGAAGATTGAAAGATGAGGCTTTAAGGTTATTAGCGGAAGGAATAACAACAAAAGAGGAGATATTTAGAGTGATCGATATTGATTGAACCCTGATTATTCACCCAGATTAGGAAATCGGGGTTCATACCTGGGAAAATTTCCAACCCTCTGCTAGAATTCTGTTCGTCTATGAATAATCTGGGTGAATCAGTCTTTTCCCAGATTCTTTACAGTAGAATCAATAATTGATAGAACTCTTGAATTTCTTTAGGCATAAGTAATCGAGGTTCATTTATTTAAAAAGACCGAAGCCAAGCTACGCGCCATTATTATTATTTTTTCAAAAAGCCTTGGAATTGCCGTTTCAATTGTAATGGCTTTGCACTTATGGCATTTAATGCAAAGTTTAAATTGTATTTGATGTGGTCTGCATATTTTGTCTTTATAGAAGATGCACTTTAGTAGCTCATTAGTGGCATTGAGCTTTTTATATTTTTCATTTATTTTCATTGATGATATTTCTTCTGGCACGGGGACATTTTAACTCTAAAGCTTATTAACTACAAGGTCAAGTTTTTATAGAATGGGACTGTTGCATAATGGTCATTCCCGTGTGGCTCCCCGCTTTCGCGGGGATGACAAATTACAAAAACTGTCATTATGCAACAGTCCCAGAATGTAAGTGTTGCCAAAAAACTGAAAAGGTACAAGTTTTTGTATTGTAGCGGCAACATGATAATGTCCGATGACACAAAATCGAATCAATCCCAGTCTATTCTTTTAATTTTAATGTTCTAAACTGCATGGCTTCTGCGATGTGTTCTGTTTTTATATCAGTTGATCCTTCTAAATCTGCAATAGTTCTTGCTAATTTAATTATTCTATCATAGCCTCTTCCGCTTATTTTCAGATGGGTAATAGCCGATTTTAAAAAATTGCCGACTTCTTCTTTTAAATCACAAAAAACTTTCATGTATTTTGGATTTAAATTTGAATTTAGCCTGAATGATAAATCTTTAAACCTTTTTTCTTGAATGTTTCTCGCTTTACATACCCGTTCTTTTATTTGGGCGGACGTTTCGCATTGAGGGAGAGAAGTTAATTCATCTTTTTTTAATCTTGGAACTTCTATGTGGATATCTATTCTGTCTAAGAGCGGTCCTGATATTTTGCTCCAGTATTTTTGGACTTTATTTGGAGGACACAAACATTGTTGTAGCGTATCCATGTAATTGCCACAAGGGCAGGGGTTCATTGCCGCGATAAGCATAAAGTTTGCGGGATATGTAACAGAGCCAAGCGCCCTTGAAACTGTAACTTTATTATCTTCTAATGGTTCTCTTAGAACTTCTATTACTTCTCTGTTAAATTCAGGAAGTTCATCTAAAAATAAAACGCCAAAATGGGCAAGAGAGACTTCTCCCGGCCTTGGAATTCTCCCTCCTCCTATTATTCCGATATTTGATGTTGTGTGATGTGGGGTTCTAAATGGGCGTTTTGTTATAAGAATCCTTTTTTTATTAATTAGTCCTGTTACAGAATAAATTTTTGTCACTTCAAGGGCTTCATCAGAAGATAAAAATGGCATAATGGTCGGAATCCTTTTTGCCAGCATTGTTTTTCCTGACCCAGGAGGCCCTATCATCAGGATGTTATGTCCCCCGGCGGCTGCTATCTCTAATGCTCTTTTTGCATGAGTTTGCCCTTTTATTTCGGAGAAATCGACATCAAATTCCTGGTCGTTTTTAAATAAATTAGAAACATCTACAATATGAGGCTCAATTTCTTTTTCTTTGTTTAAAAATTCGACAGTCTCTTTTAAGGAAGTGACAGAAATTACTACAAGGTTTTCTACTAATGCAGCTTCGTCGGCATTCTCTTTTGATACAACAACATTTTTTACTCCTTTTTTATAGAGAGAATGACAAATGGGGAGTATTCCTGATACCCCTTTTACATCTCCGTTTAAAGAGAGCTCTCCTATAAAAACGGATTCTTTTAATCTCTCTTTTGATACTTGATTTGAAGCGCAGAGGATTCCTACTGCCATAGGAAGGTCGTATAAAGAGCCCTCTTTTCTGGTATCGCCCGGAGCTAAATTAATAGTAAAGTAATAAGGAGGGAATTCAAACCCGGAGTTTATAATGGCACATCTTACCCTATCTCTGCTTTCGCGTACCGCTGCATCTGGAAGTCCCACGATGCTTTGGCCCGGAAGTCCTTTGCTTGCGTCGATTTCTACTCTTATTATTTCTCCTTCAAGCCCATATAAAGCCGCACTTTTTAATTTTACCAGCACAACTCTTCACCCTCTTTTTTATTTATATCCCGAAAGAGTTTTTAATATGATCTATAATTATCTCCCCTGATATATGACGATAAATCGCCACTACATCAAACCGGCATAGTGTGTTGTAAAGCTTTTTCTTATATATATATAATTTTGCTGCATGAATGATTGACTCTTTCTTGCTTTTTCTTATTGCATAAATTGGGGTAAAGAAACTTTTATGCGAGTAGTTTTTTACTTCAACAAAGACTAAAAAATCTTGGTCTTTTGCGATAATATCAATTTCACCTTGGCGTGATCTGAAATTTCGTTCTATAATGCGGAATTCTTTTTGTTGCAGGAAATTGCATGCTCTTTCTTCGCCATCTTTTCCTAAATTATAACTTTCTTGTCCCATATGGAAAATAGTAGCAATTTTCATGCCAGAGTTTTCTTAAGAAAAATTGATTTAAACAGCGAACCCCGATTATTCATGGATGAACAGAATTCTAGTAGGTTGTTGAGAGAATCCTTAGGTATGAATAATCGGGGTGAAGGGATTAGAAATCAGTCTTTTGCAGACGGACTTTTCATAGATTATTCACCCCGATTATCCTAATCGGAGTGAATAACCTGGGTTAATTTGCCCATGACCGGCATATGGGATATTTCTTCAATTATATCTGCGTTTGTTTTTTCTGAAGTTTCTTTTTTTATAAATCCGTTCATGACGATTCCAGCGATTTTTACCTTTCGTTTTTTTAAAGCTTCAATAGTTAAAAGTGTGTGATTTATAGTCCCGAGCCCAGCCCTGGCGACAATCAAGACAGGAATATTAAAATCTTTTATTAAATCCGCGACGAAATAATCTTTTAGAATAGGGACCAAAACGCCTCCGATTCCTTCTACGATAACAATATCGTGGTGTTTTTTAAGTTTTTCAAAGGCCGTAAAAATCTTTTTGAGGTTAAGTCTCTTTTTTAATAGTTTTGCGGCAGCGTATGGGGCGAGAGGGAGTTTTAGATGTATCGGGTTTATTAATCTCAAAGGATCTTTTAAGTTGAGTGTTTTTTTGAGTAGTCTTGCGTCATCATCCTTCTTTGAACCTGTTGAAATCGGCTTCATTATGCCGACATCAAAGCCTTTAAGCATCAAATGTTTTGCCAATAGGATTGTTACATAGGTCTTTCCCACGCCGGTATCGGTTCCTGTTACAAAAAGAGAGGCCATAAAAAAAATTATAACACGCTTTTACGAATATTCTTAGGCCTTGCGTATCCTACTGTTTCTGTTTATAATTATTTTAATACAGAAGGAGGTGGGACTTATGGCAAACAAAGAACAGGGCGGACAAAAGAATGTTAAAAAAGTCGCAAAATTATCACTTAAAGAAAAGCGCGCATTAAAGAGAGAAAAAAAAGCTAACAAAGGCTAATTATCTACGGCAGATTTTTAAGAGATTCTCAAGATTTTTCAGCTCGTTTTTTGAATGACTTGCAGTAATTGTTATTCGCAGACGAGCTTTTCCTTTTGCAACTGTAGGATATCGTATTCCTGAAACAAATATCCCATCTTCAAAAAGTTTCCTTGATATTTTCATGGTCTTTTCTTCATTGCCGATTATGATGGGAATAATGGGGAATTGGATATCTGGGTTCATGCCATGGCATGAACCCACGCTAGTATTGAAAACTTTAATATTATCCCAAAGTTTTTCTCGAAGTGTAGGTTCCCCCTCAATTACGTAAAGCGCTGCAATAGATGCTGCGCAAATAGACGGAGGGAGGGCTGTCGAATATATAAAACTTCTTGTTTTATTTCTTAAGTAATTGATTAGCTCGGAACTTCCGGCAACAAAACCTCCCAAACTCCCCACCGCCTTTGACAGTGTCCCCATTACAATATCAATTTGTCCTTCAATTCCAAAAAGTTCTTCTACCCCGCGTCCATTCTCCCCTAAAACTCCAGTTGCATGGGCTTCATCAATCATTGTTATCGCATTGTATTTTTTGGCTAGTTTTATTATTTCAGGAAGGGGTGCAATATCGCCATCCATGCTGAAAACAGAATCAGTGACAATTAAACGTTTTTTATATTTATCTGATCTTATCAAAACTTTTTCCAGTGCATGCGTATTTTTATGAGGATAGACTTGTAAATGGGCTTTTGATAATTTGCATCCGTCAATTATTGAGGCGTGACTTAAACGATCAATTATCACGGTATCTTTTTCATTAAGAAGAGAGGAAATTACTCCTATATTTGCCATATAACCTGAAGGAAAGATGATGGCCTCTTCTCTTTTTTTAAATTTGGCAATTTTTTTTTCCAATTCTTCATGTATTATTGTATTTCCGGAAATTAATCTTGATGCTCCGGCGCCGACACCAAATCTCTTAATAATTTCGATTGTTTTTTCTTTGACTTTTGGATGATTGGATAAACCGAGGTAATCATTTGAGCAGAAACAGACAAGCTTTTTTCCTCCTATCCAGACTTTAGCCCCTTCTGTCTTTTCAATGGTTTTAAGCGTTCTATAAAGGCCCGATTGTTTGAGCGATTCCAGTTCTTGAGTTATAAATTCAAGCATAATAATAAATATAGACTACCTGTTATTATATGTCTATAGATGATTTGGATGTTGATGTTTGAATATTTGTTGATATAATTAATACCAAATGACATATAAACGAGTCCTTTTAAAGCTTTCCGGTGAGATTTTTGGCGGTCAATTTAAGCAGGGGATCGATCCTGAAGTTTTGGCTGCCATAGCAAAAGAGATAGAGAAGGTTAAACGCCATAAAATAGAGATAGCGATTGTTGTCGGAGGAGGCAATATATTTAGAGGGTTGACCGGCTCTAACGCGGGGATGGAACGGGCAACAGGCGACTACATGGGGATGCTTGCAACAGTCATTAACGCCCTTGCCCTTCAAGATGCGCTTGAAAGAATAAATGTTTATGCCCGTGTTATGACCGCAATTGAAATGCGTCAGGTTGCGGAGCCTTTTATTAGACGCAGAGCAATAAGGCATATGGAGAAGGGTAGGGTTGTAATTTTGGCGGCGGGGACTGGGAATCCTTATTTTTCTACAGATACCACTGCTTCGCTTAGAGCCGCCGAGCTTGATACTGATATTATAATCAAAGCTACGAAAGTTGACGGAGTTTATGATAAAGATCCTGTAAAACATAAAGAGGCAAAAAAATTTACCTCTTTAACATATATGGAAATATTAAATAAAGGGTTAAAAGTTATGGATTCAACCGCAGCCTCACTTTGTATGGACAATGATATTCCTATGATTGTTTTGGATCTGATGCATAAAGGAAATATCGAAAAGGCGGCATTGGGCAAAAAAGTCGGGACTTTTGTTAGTAAGCTTATCAGATAGATTATAATGCTTTATGTATAAAAAATAGGTTTTTGTTGCTTAGATTAGCTTAAAAGGAGGAGTTTAAAGTGCAAGATGCTATAAAAGATTCAGAAACCAAAATGAAAAAAGCAATAGAAGTTTTAAAAAAAACACTTGCTGGAGTTAGAACGGGGAGGGCCTCGCCAGCTTTAGTTGACGGGCTTACCGTTGAATATTATGGCTCATCAGTTCCCCTAAAACAGCTTGCGAACATCTCCGTTCCTGAACCGAGGCAAATTGCTATTCAGCCCTATGATAAAACTTCAGCACAAGCCATAGAAAAAGCCATTCTTACGTCTAAGTTAGGGATAACGCCTAAAGTTGAATCAGGAATGCTTCGTCTTTTCCTCCCTCAATTAACAGAGGAGAGGAGACGAGATCTTACTAAACTTATAAAAGATGAAGCAGAAAAAGAGAAGGTTTCAATTCGTAATATCAGGCGTGAAGGGATGGATTTTTTAAAAAAACAGAAGAGTGAAAAAGCTTTGGCTGAAGACAGCGCTAAAATTCAAGAAGAGCAGCTCCAGAAGCTTACAGATAAGTATATTGAAGAGATAGATAAACTTATCCTTGCGAAAGAAAAAGAAATTTTGGAAGTATAAATTGAATGAAAAATGACTAATGTGTTGTAGCCCTTCATTTTATTGGTCGTTGGATAATTCTTCATTTTTCATTTATGAAAAAAATACCTCAACATATAGCAATTATAATGGATGGAAATGGGCGATGGGCAAAGGCAAGGCGGCTTCCTCGAATTGCCGGGCATAAGGTTGGCGCAGATTCTTTAAAAGAGTGTGTGAAGACGTGTGCCGAGATAGGAGTTAAATATCTTACTGTCTACGCTTTTTCAACTGAGAATTGGTCGAGACCGAAAGATGAAGTCTCTTTTTTGATGGGTCTTTTGGCCGATACCATTGATCGTGAAGTTGACAACTTAAATAAAAACAATGTTTGTTTAAATTTTTTGGGAAGGCTCACCCAATTTTCCGATCAGCTGAAAAATAAGATGGCTTTTTCGATGGAAAAACTTTCAAAAAACACAGGCTTGAACTTAAATATTATGGTAAATTATGGAGGAAGAGCGGAAATAGTGGATGCGGTAAATGAAATATTCCTGGGAGAATGTGGCTTAGGAGAAAAGACAGAGAAAGAGAAAATTACTGAAGAAGATATTAGTCGGCACTTGTATACAAAAAATATTCCTGATCCTGACTTGTTAATCAGAACGGCATCTGAAATGAGGATCTCAAATTTTATGCTGTGGCAGATTGCTTATGCGGAAATTTATGTTACTGATGTTTATTGGCCTGATTTTAAAAGGGAGGAATTGCTTAAAGCCATCGAATCTTATAGCCAAAGGGAGAGACGCTTTGGTAAAATATCGGAGCAAATTCACCCCGATTAGGATAGTTAGGGTTTACGCAGGGAGTTTAAAAATTCTTTCTGGCATGAACAATCGGGGTTAATTAAATATTAAAATTATGTCGAGATCATTTTTAAGTCGTGTTTTAACTATGTTGGTTGGTATCCCAGTAATATGGGGATGTACTTATTTTGGAGGGTTTGCATTTTTACTCCTTGTTTTATTGTTGGCTCTTTTTTCTGTTAATGAGTTTTACAACCTGATGATGAAAAAAGAATACCATCCTGCTTATTTAGTTGGCAATATTATTACGATCTTTTTTATAGTTTTTTCATATTATGCTTTAAAGCGAAATTGGGAGCCTGCTCATTCTGCTATTTTAACTATTGCCGCGACCCTTGCTTTAATAAGCGGGGTTTTTCTTAAAAGAGAAAAAGATACAATCGTTGACGTTGCAGTTACCCTGCTCGGGATGATTTACATAGGTTGGTTTTTTAGTTATTTTATATTTATAAGAAGCTTGACAGATCATGGCGCTTACATATTTTTTTTGGTTCTTACTGTTTGGGCAATGGATATTATGGCGTATCTTATTGGCAAAAAGTTTGGCAGGCATAAGTTGGCGCCAGCTATTTCTCCTCAAAAAACATGGGAAGGGGCTGTGGCAGGTTTTATAACTTGTCTTGTTGCTGCTGAAATATTTTCTGGGTTTGCCGGGATTAGTGGAACACATGCCCTGATTCTTGGCATCTTAATTGGCGTTGTCGCGCAGCTTTCTGATCTTGTTGAATCGGTTATTAAAAGAGATTCTAAAGTCAAAGACTCAGGTCATATGCTTCCGGGACATGGAGGAATACTGGATCGCATGGACTCTTTTATTCTGACAGCTCCTATAATGTATTACTATGTTGTCTGGTTTATTTTAAGATAAATGCTTTACCGCCAATGACCCCCTTTGCTATATGGGACTGTTGCGAAATGTCACCTATTACAAGATTTTCAGCTTGACTTTGTTTGTTGTATTATATTATACTATTTCAGTTTATTATAAAAAAATATAAAAAAATGAAATACATAGATTTTGAATTGAAAATCAATTCTCCCATATTTACAAGACAAGAAATCAAACTCCTTTCTTTTCGAGTTTTTGATTGCCAGCTTTCTTCTTGGCAAAAGAATGGGTACATCGTAAAAATAAAAAACGGCGTTTATGCGTTTTCAAAAAGAATAGATGAAATTTCAGGGGAAGAAGTTGCTCAAAAAATCTATTCTCCAAGCTATTTAAGCTATGAAAAAGCTTTGTATTTTTATGGTTTTATCCCTGAAATGGTATATGCTTTTACTCTTGCGACTCCTAAAACAACTAGGACATTTGAAAATGAATTTGGCAAGTTTATTTATCACAATATAAAAAGAAGCCTATTTTTTGGTTATGTCTCGATGCAAGGGAAAAGCGAATCTTATCTTGTTGCAGAGCCAGAAAAAGCAATCCTTGATTTTTTGTATTTAAGAAAGAGTAGCATAAAAATCAAAGAGGATATTTCTTCTTTTAGATTTAACTTTAAAGAGATAAAAGAAAAGACAGATTTCACAAAATTTAAAAAATATTTGAAAAGCTTTAACAATAAGAAATTTGAGAAAACTGTAAAAATCTTTTTTGAAACAGGCAATATTAATGCTTAATCTTAATCAAATAGAAAAATATTTTGAAAAAAAGATAACGAGACTTAATTCCAAGGGGATTGTTGTTGAATATCTTCAATATGAGATATTAGATTCGCTTTTCAAGCAAAAAGGAAGCGAATATTTAAGTTTTATTGGGGGAACAGCTATAAGAATTATTTATGACAGCCAAAGATTTTCGGAAGATTTGGATTTTGATAACTTTGGTTTAACTTATAATAAATTTAAGGAAATCATGGTAAAGGTGTTGACTGAGCTTGAGCTAAAAGGCTTTTCTGTTGAGAAAAGATTTTTGTCAAAAAATAGAAATTATCATTGTTATATAAAATTCAAAGATATCCTTCAAGGCTTTGGCATTGCAAAAGACAAGAAAGAAAAAATATTTTTAAGTATTGATGTTGAAAAAAAAGAAAAAATAGTAAATCCAAAGCTTACGACAATTAACAAGTTTGGTGTTTATCGCAAAATTCTTGTAAACCCTCCTGATGTGCTTTTAGCTCAAAAGCTTTTAGCCGTTTTTTTTAGAAAAAGAGAGAAAGGGAGAGATTTTTATGATGTTTCTTTTCTTTCTGCCAAAACAAGACCTAATTATCCATACATTGAGGGAGTTACTGGGCTTAAAAAAGATGAGTTTATTGGTAGGATGAAAGAAAAATGTTCCAAGTTGGATTTTAAATATTTGGCAAATGATGTCGAACCTTTTCTTTTTGATGCGGAGCAGAAAGAGCGGGTTTTGGGGTTTGATGAAGAAATTAATACTATTTTGCTTTGAAGGAGAAAAAATAAGAATGAACAAGTCAATAAAATCGTTAATAGAGATGGCTCTTCTTGAAGATATTGGATCGCGAGATATTACTACCGATGCCATTATTGATAAAAGAAAACCTGCTTCGGCAATCATATTGGTCAAGGAAGACGGGCTTCTCGCAGGGACATCTTTGGTGAAGGGGGTTTTTGATGTTTTGGATAAAAAGATCAAAGTCTCTTTTAAGGTAAAAGATGGTAATAAAGTAAGCGATGGGGAAGTTATCGCGGAAATAACAGGCCCCGCCCATTCCATATTAAAAGGAGAGAGACTGGCCCTTAATTTTCTTCAAAGATTATCAGGGATTGCTACGCTAACCTCAAAATTTGTTGTGGCTGTGACGGGGACAAATGTAAAGATTCTAGATACTCGCAAGACCACCCCTCTTTGGCGACAGGCTGAAAAAGAGGCTGTTTTGGCGGGCGGAGGACAAAATCACCGTTTTGGATTGTATGATGCGGTTTTAATAAAAGACAATCATATAAAATTTGCGGGGGGGATAGAACCTGCAATTAAGCTTTTAAGGAAAAAGGCCAAAAAGATTGAAGTAGAGGCTCAAAATATAAACGAAGTTAAAACGGCGATAAAGCTTGGTGTAGATAGGATCCTTTTGGATAATATGGACAAAAGAACCCTTATGGAAGCGGTTAAACTTTGTAAAAACGCAGGGATTGAAACAGAGGCGTCGGGCGGCGTGAACCTGAAAAATATAAAATTTATCGCAAAGACAGGAGTTGATTATATATCTGTTGGAGCTCTTACCCATTCTGCGAAAGCGCTTGATATCAGTCTGAAATTTGTTTAAACTTCTTGAAATTTACTTCTTTTATAATCGATAATGAATTACGGTAAGTCCAGGTTAAATTGGAAGACAAATAATGCTTTTTAAAAAAATAATATCTTTTAATATTGAAAAGACAGAAGAGCGGTTAACCGCAAAGAGTTTAGACCCTTTAATTGAAAAGCTAAAAAATGTGGACTCTTCTTCCGAGGCTATATCAGAATTTATCTCTTTGATGAAAAAAACAGGGTTTCCATTTACAATAAGCCATATAAAAAGTGGGATAATGTCAGGCGCTCTTATGAGATTTTTACAAACTCTGTCTACTTCTTTAAAAGAAAAAGACAAAAAAACGATTATCCCTTTAATTCAAACTTCTAAAATAGTTGAGGATGAAACAGGCTTATCGACTAACCAGGCTAGGGAGATAGGGCGTCAGATTGTCAATCGAGTGACGCAGATAGTGAGAAGCGGCGAAAATTTATCGCCCTTTACCATTTCATTGATTTTTATTCCTACTCTTGAAGCTTTGTCAATGGTAAGGAATAGTTTGCCGGAACCCTTCAAAATAATAGAAATGACTACTGACTCAGGACGGTGCAGGCTTACAGTTAAGCCCAATTATTAACCCCAATTATCCTGATCGGGATTAAAATTTAAAAATCTCTTTTACCTTTTCTTGAACTCCCTTTTCCAGCTCTTTTTTTGCTTTTGTCTCTTCTTCTTTTATTTTAGATTCGATTTCCACTTTTTTTGTTTCAATCTCTACTTTGAATTTTCCAATCTCTTTTTCGATGATATTGCTAAATATTGGCGAAGGGAAAGGTTTTATTAAAGCTCCTTGCAGCTCAAAAACAAGCTCAATAAACCCCTTATTATCTTTAAGAAAGACCAGTTCTTGCGGCAGTTCTTTTGCAGCGTTTGGACTGAATTGAAGATAAAGACGGTTCCCCGATACGTAATTCATAGAATTAAAATCCAGCTTGCCGTTGAATCCAATCCTTAAATCGGTATCTTGAAGTGAGAGTTTTGTAACGTTTAATATTTTGTTGTCTAGCACCGCCTGAATCCTTAAACCTCCAATAATCAGATCATGTTTTAATGTGTTGATATTATATTTTGTCCCTATGCTTTCAATCGATTTGATCTTTTTTATCTTCCCTTTTGACAAAATAATTATTCCTCTGCCGCTTAAAGTGTCAAATGTTTCAGGCATTTCTATTCCGGATCCCTTTAAATAGGATAAAGAGATATCCAGAGTTCCTTCCGTATTATTTTTAAGATCTAGGAAGTTTGGAAAAAAGGAATCAATCATATCATTTGTAAAGGGAGAAGCGGCAAAGTTCTTTAAAGACAAATTTTTTATTAAATAAGATAGTTTTGGAAGATCAAATTTTAGGCTTTCCAGCGTTAAGGCTCCTTGGTACGCGGCAAAGTTTTTTATTTTTATATATACAACCTGTTTTGAAAGATCAAGATCAAAAACAAGAGAATTTATGCCCAAAGTCTTAAATGTGATATTTTTAAAATCAACATTCGCGGAAATGGTTAAATTTTTTGGTATGTTTGAAAAAGATTTTTTCAAGGATTTGGTTAATGCTCCGTGCGGAGCTTTTTTTGCTTGTTTATTGTCGCTTCCTGCCGCCGCAAAAACTGCTAAAAGCGGATCGATTGTAAATTTTTTAGAATTTATTGAAATATTTACGACAGGCGCTTTTTTAATATTTTTTATATCTGCCGAAGCATTGATTGTCTCTCCCGCGATAGAAAGGCTAAACTCATCAACTTTTGCCTTGTCCATTGTTTTAACGTCTATCCCTATTTTCCCATGGAGAGCTATAGGGGTATCTTTCCCAAGATAATTTCCTGTGGCGGACAGGTCTACCTCTATAGGCTTTAATGCAAAAAGCGTTATATTTGATATTTTAAGATTTATATCTTTTAACCCGCTTTTCCCTGTGTAATAGTCGGAATAAATGATCTTACCATTTGATGCTTGGACTTTATTTATTAAAAGATTTATAGAAAAATCTGTTTTTCCCGATTTGCTAGATCCTTTTTCTTTAGATGACGCAACGGATTTTTTAGGTTCAAACATATCACTAAAATTAAAAAGGCCATTTTTGTCCTTTTCTATTAAAATTTCAGGTTTTACAAATGTTATCTCCGGAATTAATATCTTTTTTTGGAGGAGAGGGAAAAAGGCATATTTAAGTTCCAAAGAATCTGCCGAAATAAACGGTTCGGCTGAAAAACCTTTCCCGTTGCTTATTGTAACCCCTTTTAATTTGATTCCCGAAAAAAGGTTGAAAGATGCGCTTTTTATTTTTACCTCACGATTAAGCTGTTGAGATAAGCTTTTTGCCGCAAAATCTTTTATTATATCGACAGGGAGAAAAAAATAAAGAACTATTGATGCAAGTAGTATTACTCCGAAAAGCATAGCAACTATAATAAGAATCTTTTTCATAAAAACAACCTTTTTCATAAAAACAACCTCTCTTTTTAAACGGAAAAGGGAATTTCTCCTCAAATAAAGTTGTGTTCGGCTTCTTTTAATTTAGGGTGTTTTTTGTCTTTATCAGAAAGAAGAGCTTTCCCGTCAACTTTATCAAGCGGCCATAAAATCCCGATATCAGGATCATCCCATGCTATGGCCCTTTCGCTTGGGCCGTTGTACATCCCCGTACATTTATAAAGAAATTCAACATTATCTGTAAGCGCCAAAAACCCGTGCGCGAATCCGGGAGGGAAGTAGAGCATTTTATGGTTTTCTGCCGTTAAAACCTCTCCGTACCATTTTCCAAAAGTTTTAGATCCTTTTCTAATGTCAACGCCGACATCGAAAGCTTCCCCTCTTACCACTTTTACGAGTTTTCCCATGGCATGAGGATTTAATTGATAGTGAAGCCCTCTTATAACCCCTTTTTGCGATCTACTGTGGTTATCCTGAACAAATAAGTCTGTAAAATTGCCGTCAGTTTTGAAGGCATCTTTATTGTAGTATTCCATAAAAAAACCGCGATAGTCTTTGTAAACGTTTGGTTCTATTACTAAAACTCCTGAAATATCTGTTTTTGAAAATTTAAACTTCATACAAATGACCTATTCTATCATAGGATAGAACTAAAATTCCATGCAACTTTTCTGACATTTTGTGCGATATAAGATTATAGAGGGACTGTTGCATAATGGTCATTCCCGTGAAAACGGGAATCTATTTTTCATAAAACAACCCCGATTATTATAATCGGGGTTAAGATGGATCCCCGCTTTCGCGGGGATGACAAATTACAAAAACTGTCATTACGCAACAGTCTCATAGAGTAATCAAGGGGGTATTTAATTTATGACTACTTGGATAAGTGGAATGGGCGATACTGGAGGTTTGAGAGGGCAGCGGTTGACGGAAGCCAGGTTTTCTTGTAGAAGAGCTGACGAATCGTTTCCTTTGTCTGGGAGTTTGAGAGAAGGATGGAATCAGATTCCAATAAACGATATTGCGCGTCGTAGGGCATTTGTTTATAGTTCTGTTTTAATGAAGATACAAAGTCCTCGAGACCTTGCAACTCTTCGAGCAAGCTTGCCTTCTCCGGATATATTAAGCATAGCAAGCGGACTTCTTGTTGATATTGCTGAGATATCGCCATATTCTTCTCCTGTTTTGTATGTTTGGCGGAAGGGTGAGAGTGATTTTACAAAAGGCGTTATCGACGAATCTTTTTGCTCTAGGGATACAATGAAAAAACTTGAGCAATCTTATTGTTTGGGGCATGAACTTTTAGAATCAAGCGAATTTTATAGAAGAGAGTTTGATAGAAGAAAGGCTATTTCTTTTATTGCTGACAGTGTAGTTACAGATCCTGAAGTGCTTGGGATGAGCGTAGCTATTTTATTTAGCGCTCTTATCAAGGAAAGGGGTGACGAGACAACAAAGGCTCAATTTTGTGGAGAAATTTTAAGTGATCTTGTTGATAAATTAAAACATAAATTTGGGGATATGAATAACTTTGATAATTTAGAAAAATTTGCGCTTTTTGTGGAAAAAGCAGTATCGTGGATGTCAAAAAAATTCAGAGATGATTTTTCCGTGAAAGATGATACTTCATGGGTTGTTGATGATCGGGGATTTAGAAGCCTGCAAAGCAGTGTTTTGGCTAAATTTATCGAATTACAGATTAAAGATGAGGACATAAGAAATGAAGAGAGGTTTATGAAAAGCAAACCTAAGGTTGATCAAATTGCGTATTTAGTTAGAAAAGCAACTCGACATATTGATAAAGGAGTTTTAAGAGAGGTCTTTGGAGTGAAAAGAGATGATGAGATAGAAGGGACTTTGTTCACCGGTATAACTAGGGTTATAAACAGAGTATGTGTTTCTAGAGATTGAAAATAAAGATAATTTTATGATAGCAATGAAAGGGAATTTGCCGTTAAATAGAGCTATTCCTTACAAAAAACCAATCCAAAAAGCAGAGCACAGAAAAAGGGAGTGTTTTTATCAAAAGATAGATCTCCCTGTTGCTGCCTTGACTTCTTTGCCGAACAGACGAAAACTGTCCGTATTAAATATGATACAAGCCAAAAGAAGTGTTGTTTTGCCAATAGACTTTTTGCGGTTACTCGAAGATAAGGCCTCCGATTACCATTCTGGAGAGAGCCATAAAATTGATTTAATCAAAAATGAATTTTCAGATTATATTTTATTTGGGAGACTTAATGGCCTTGCTTTTGAGGCGGGGGGATCATTAGCCGCTTTGCTGGAAGGGACTGACCCTGAAATAACGGTTAGGGTTGCGATTGATGTTTGCCACGTTTTGGAGCTGGGGGGAGAGTTAAAACCTTTTATAGATTTGCCGGATGCAACTGTTGCTATTCTTTATGAGATTATACTTGTTTTAAGTGACTTGATAATGCAAGGGAAGATTTTCCTGGAAGATTTGAAAATACGCGATGCAATTTCTAATGCTTTGGCTGTGAGGCTGCGCCCCTTGCCAAAAATGTTTGGGGTACAAAGCTCCGGTGTAAATGTTTTTGGCGTTGACCCCGAGATTGAGCTTAATCCTATAATAATTAGAGGAATATTGAAAACCCTTGTTTTTATGCTGCAAAAGGGAGCTCCCAGAAGATTTAGCGTCCTTGCTGAAATTTGGGAGATGCTTCATGAAGTACAGGGGCTTAACTCTTCAATAAAAAATTACATGAGAAAAGAAATTCTTGGTCGGGCTTATTTGATGATTAAAGATGGATATGTTGCTGGTGTTCGTAAATCTGTTTTAAAGTTTACTCCTGTTATTTATGATTTGGAATATGAAGACTTTTCTGAGAATCTTATTGCGTTTTTGATTACTATAGGAGAAGAATCTCTGGCCCAAGTGATTCAGGGTGAATTTGCTGAAAGACTAAAATATCTTTAACCCCGATTATTCACCCATTTTTCTTAAAAAACTAGGATATCCAGTTGCAATTTCCATCTTGAGACTGTTGCGTAATGACAGTTTTTGCAATTTGTCATCCCCGCGAAAGCGAGGATCCATCTTGAGTCTGCAAGTTTTTGGCATAATAATACGATTTATTAAATAGATATGGTATATGGAATAGCAGGACAAAATATAGCTCCCGGAATGGGAGAAGAGTCTTTTGCAGCTTCTTCAGCGATGGTTGTGTCTGGGCTTGAGAAGGAACTTAGACCTACAAACATTAAAATGAAATATGAAGATGCGAAAATTGACATGGAGAAAGCGGAAGAATTTATTCAGCAGCTTGTAGATTCAACTGCTGTTGAAAGAATAAAAAAATATGATGGGGATGAAGAGAAAAAGAGAGAGAAAAAAGAAGAATCCCCTAAAAAAAAGAGAGCCTTTATCGGCAGTCAGAAAGGGGTTATTCGCCCTTTTGAATGGGCAGAGAGACCTAAAGATGAAGGGGTATTTTCTTTTTTATTTAATTTAGAAAATAATGTCCTTCGAGGTATTTTGATGGTGGTTTTACAACCTGAAATTAGAGAATTAATTGATTTGGCCAAAGACTTGAAGATAGATATTTCCGGCTGGAAACTTGAAAAAGTTAATATTGATTCTGAGGGTAATTTATTGCTGGCTTCCGGACTAACAGAAGAAGAAAAAGGGAGAATTTTACTTCTTGATGAATGTAAGATCCTTGAGATCGGAAATATCCTTGAGGATTCATGGTTAAAACTGTTAATAATTAATTGGCGCTTATTAAGGGTTAAACTCGGGCTGAAAAGGCTCGGGTTGACAAAAGAAGATCTTCAAAATATCAAGAAATCGGCACAGCAGATAGCCTTTTTAAAGTTAATTGCGATATTAAAAGATGCACATTTAAACAGGGTGTTTTCCGGATCTAAAAAAGAATTTGAAGCGTATTCACGAAAGATAAGAAAACTAACAAAGAAAATTTGGAAGCTTAATGTTAATTTCCCTCAAATTGGAATGGATTGGATTCATAAAAAATTAGAGACTCTTGCTTTGGAATCTGCTAAATATAAGCTGGAGCTTTTAAAATCTATGCAAAAAGTTGCGTATGACCCTGCAAATGAAGTGACTATACATTGGCTGGAAACTACTATAGCTCATTTCTAAAAACTTTTCGCAAGCTTCAATTCATGTTAATATTAACATATGAGTGAACTTCCAAAAGCCTATGATCCGAAAGCTGTTGAACAGAAATGGTATAAATTTTGGGAAGAAAACAAACTTTTTTCTCCAGATGACAATTCTTCCGCAGAATCATTTGTAATTGTTATTCCTCCGCCAAATGTTACAGGCTCTCTTCACATGGGTCACGCTCTTGATAATTCTCTGCAGGATGCCCTTATAAGATACAAAAGAATGAAAGGGTTTAAAACCCTTTGGATCCCGGGGACTGACCATGCAGGGATTGCTACGCAAAATGTTGTTGAAAAAGCCTTGAAAAAAGAAGGGAAGAAAAAGGAAGATCTTGGGCGCGAGAAATTCTTAGAAAAAGTTTGGGAGTGGAAAAAAGAATATGGCGGCCGTATTACCATGCAGCTTCGCAGGCTTGGCGCATCTTGCGATTGGACTCGTGAGCGGTTTACCATGGATGACGGCTTATCAAAAGCAGTGGCAAAAGAGTTTGTCTCTTTATATAAAGAAGGGCTTATCTATCGCGGGAAGAGGATTATTAATTGGTGTCCTAGATGCCAGACAGCTTTATCTGATATTGAGACGGAGTACCAGGAGAAGAGTGGGAAATTGTGGTATATAAAATACAGTGTACAGTGTACAGTTGATAGTTTACAGAAAAATCAAGAATACATTACAGTTGCTACCACAAGACCGGAGACAATGCTTGGCGATACTGCCGTTGCTGTTAATCCAAAGGATGAAAGGTATAAGCATTTGATAGGAAAAACTCTTATTCTCCCTTTAGTTAATCGAAAAATTCCGGTTATAAAAGATGATTTTGTCGATCCATCGTTTGGCACTGGAGCTGTAAAAGTTACTCCTGCTCATGATCCTAACGATTATGAAATAGGAGAAAGACACAATCTCCCTCAAATTAATATTTTAACTGCCGAGGCAAAAATAACTTTGAATGAATTTCCTGACGAAGAAAAAGGATTGGTCAATACTTTAGAAGGCCTTGACTGTTTTAAAGCTCGTGAGGAATTAGTCAAGCTTCTTTCCGAGAAAGGGTACCTTGAAAAAATAGAAGATTATCAAAATTCTGTTGGACTTTGTTATCGTTGCAAGACGACTATTGAACCTTATTTGTCTGACCAGTGGTTTATAAAAATAAAACCTCTTGCAGAAAAAGCAATACAAATTGTTGAAGAGGGGAAGATAAAGTTTCTGCCGGAGCGATGGGCAAAGGTTTATCTTCAGTGGATGACCAATTTAAAAGATTGGTGTATTTCAAGACAATTATGGTGGGGGCATCGCATCCCCGTGTGGACATGCAGGGAAATATCCAATGACCAATTACCAATGTCCAATGAATGCAGAGAGATTATAGTCTCTGAAGTAAAGCCTGAAAAATGTCCTAAATGTGGAGGGACAAAGTTAGAACAGGATCCCGATGTTTTTGACACTTGGTTTTCATCTGCCTTATGGCCCTTTTCTACTTTGGGCTGGCCGGACAAGACCGATGATCTTAAAAATTATTATCCAACCTCTGTTTTGGTTACAGGTTATGACATTATCACTTTCTGGGTTTCTAGAATGATTATGACAGGGATGCACTTCATGAAAAAAGAGCCTTTTAGTACTGTGTTTATCCATGGCTTAATTCGGGATGTTACCGGAAAAAAGATGAGTAAGTCTCTTGGCAATGTGATAGATCCTCTTGAAGTTATAGAGCATGCCGGAGCTGATGCTTTAAGGTTTGCGCTTACTTCTTTGGCCACAGGCGGTGGGCAGGATATTAAACTTGCAGAGGAAAAAATTACAGAAGCCCGAAACTTTGCGAATAAAATCTGGAATGTGAGCAGGTTTGTTTTAATGGGGACAGATGACAGACCACAGACGACAGACAACAGATTGCAGCCACAATCTTTAGAATTGGCAGATAAGTGGATTTTATCAAAATTTAATAGGGTTATAAGCCAGACTACAGTATATCTTGATAGTTATCAGATAGGGGAGGCGTCAAAGCTTCTTTATGATTTTATATGGTCGGAATTTTGTGACTGGTATGTTGAACTTGCAAAGGTACGACTTTACGGAGAAGATCAAAAGAAAAAAGAGACAGTTCAATCTCTCCTCATTTTGGTTTTAGAAGGGATATTAAAACTTCTTCATCCTTTTATGCCATTTGAAACAGAAGAGATTTATCAGATTTTACACAGAAGGGGGATTCCTAAGCCCGAAGAATCCTTAATGCTTCAAAGCTGGCCTGTTGCGGATGAAAAGCTTGTTAATGATTCTGTGGAAAAAGAGATGAATAAATTTATAGAATTAGTACGGGTGATTAGAAATTTACGAGGAACATTAAATATTCCACACAGCAAAGAGATTCGACTGATTACAATAGCAGGGGGAGATATCGTAATTGATGAAAGATTGGCAGCCCATCTAAAACCGATTGCGAAAGTTTCTTCTGTTGAAAACTTAAAAACATATCCTAAGAATACGGTTACGGTAAAATCAGGAGAGATTGAGTTTGGTATCCCTCTTTACGGGTTAATTGATTTCGATAAAGAGAGTGGACGCTTGCAAAAAGATTTTGAGTCTCTTCTTATTCAAATAAAAAAGATTGAAGAGAGACTGGGAAATGAGAATTTCATAAAAAACGCTACAGAAGGTTCTATCCAAAAAGAGAAGACAAAACTTCAGGAATATGAAGAGAGAGTTTTGATCTTAAAAGATTATCTTTCCGCCCTAAGAACTTTGGATTTTTGAAATTACGGGCTTTCTATTTTGATTAGCTGTATAGACTGTGAGTTTTTATATACTCTCTAACTGTTGCTGAGATATGAGAGGGTTCTTCTCCTCTTCCTATCTTTTCTCTTTCTTCGCTTGACGCGCTTGCCACCCTAACCTTTAGTCTCTTTATGCTTCCTGTTACATAGCCCCTGAGAGGGCCGCTTTCCGCGGAATTTAAAAATTGTCTGACTGTACACCAGCCTCTTGTTTTATCAAACCTGTCCGCGACCCATAAAGATGTGTTATCTTTAAATAGTCTTTCAATTGCCTCAAAGGCCTTTCCGTGCAAATCTGCGTAATATGCCGGTTCCATTATTCTAACCAGTGTGTCCATTCCGCAAAGGAAGGTGAGTTTCCCCTGCGATTTTGTTCTGAGCAGTTCGGCTAAACTGAAGAAGCGTGTTTGATTGGTAACCAGAACAGGATATCCAAGAAGATTAAACATGGAAATGCGATGCGCCATATTTTCTAAAGTTGCCTCTCCTTTTGAGACGATGGTTGTTGATATCTCAGGTAAAGATAAAACTTCTGCCTGCCCGCTTAGATTTAAAGCTTTTTCTAAAACCTCTATATGGCCTGTTGTCGGTGGATTAAAAGAGCCTTTATATAAAAAGATCTCTTTTTTTTCACGGGTCATTGACGGAATATCTTGAACCAGTCCATTTGAGGAAAACAGGACAAGATCTGAAAGTCCTGTTTGAACAAGTCTTATATTTCTGCAGATATGATCAAACGTCGAATCTGTTTCAACAAATATCTGGTCTATCGAAATTAGCCCGGAAGTCGCGGCTTTTATATTCTCTATGGAAAAGGGTTCCCGTGTTAAAAATTGATGGAGAGAGGCTAGGCCGAATCTCCCTGTGGCAATCTGCTGGTTTTGTCTCTCTTGATTTTGATAAACGCCGTGGATTATAACATCGGGCTTTCCTGTCCCGCATAATGCCAAGTAAAAATGATCTTGTCCCTTACGTGTTCTATCTGTTTGTGTCGCCCCTGTTAAAGCAAGGCCAAAAACCGCTCCGTCCTTTTTCGTTTTTGCCGCATTTCCCATGGCTTTTTTTGCTAATGCCAACGCCATGTCTGAAGAGACTGAAGGATAATTTGTCGCCTGCTCAAGAAATCGGTCTCTATCTGCTTGATTATAAAGTGAGGCAGTACTTGATATATATCTTGAGGTACCCCCATCAGAAAAAACACTCCTAGCTATTTCAGTCCCCGCGCCGATTTCGACGAGCATTCCCATGTACCCGGATTGAATTATTTCTTTCTTTAATAGCTGCTCTTCTCTTAAAGGTTCAAAAGGGGTAGAGCTCTGTCTTGAAAATTCGGTTGCTGCGTTAATTAGCGCTAGTCGATAAGCTTCGAGTTTTTTTCTGTTTGCGGGAGAAATTCTGCTGCTACTTAAGAGATCGTCAATTTGTCGAATTTCTCTTTCCATTGTTTCTATGACGCGGATTCCCGCCCATTTTAGAGTACTTAAGACCAAAGGGTCGTCTGTCACCGGGGTTGTTGCGCTTGTCACTGTTGTTGGAATTTCACTAAACCGCCAGATTAATATATTTCTGACTAACATTCTGTTTTCTTCAACCGATAAAAAATTTCTTATACTTTCTCCGTGAGAGAGTTCGCGTATTTTTAAATTTGCAAAAGCATCAGGGTTTTCTGTCATTAGTTTTGTGATTTTTTTCAATAAAATGGATTTTGAATTTATAGCCCCTTGCCCCTTAAGCTCTTTTAGCAGTCGTTGATCATCTGCAGAATAATTTGTTTCCTTCCGCAGGGGGACACTTCTTGTTCCCATATTATAATGGGGGAGCATCCTTTGAGAGTGTCTTTTTTCTATTTGAAAAACCATAACTTAATTTTCCTTTTTGGGTTTATCGTGTAATGATAGTTTTTGCAATTTGTCATCCCCGCGAAAGCGGGGATCCATCTTGTTTACGACACGGGAATGACTATTTTGCAACAGATCCCACTATATATCGTTGATATTCACTTGAAATTGCAGGCCAGGGCAGATTTTTCATGGGAGCCGAGTCCTTTGCCTTGTAATGCGATTTTTGCTATGTTAAAATCTTTAAATGATTTTCCGTGTGATTTTGTGTTTGGTTCTAATCTTTTCTTTTGTAGTCCCTTCTTTTTCTGAGTCAGAAGTGAATTTGACTTCTACTTCGGAAAAAACAATTAAAGAGAAGAAACTTGAAGAGATCAACAGGAAACTTAAAGAAAAACAAGAGAAGCTGGAAGAGACAAGGAAAAAAGAACAGAATGCTCTTTATAATCTTGTTGTTACCAAGAAAAAATTAGATCGCACAAAACAAAATTTAAAACGCGCTAATGAGAAGATAAGTCTTAATAAACAGAAACTGGACAAACTGGTTTCAGACCTTGAAACTACCCGCCAAGATCTGGAGATTAAGAGGATAAGGTTTAAAAAACGTATTGTTGAAGTATATAAAAACAGCTCTGTAAATTATCTTGAACTTCTTTTTTCTGCCAGAAGCATGGCTGATTTTATTAATCGGTTTTATTTTTTTTCGAAAATCGTGGAGCTTGACGGAGGCCTTGTTAAAAATATTTCTACAAGTTTTTCTTATCTTCGAGATAAAAAAGTGAAACTTGCGGATACCACGGAACAGATTAGAGGGCTTGCCTCAGAAATATCAAATGAAAAAGAAAAAATCTTAGCGCAGGCAAAAGAGATAAACAATCTTCATCTCTCGTTACAAGAGAGACGAAAAACCTATGAAAAACAGGTTGCAGAACTTGAAGCAAGTTCCGCTCAATTAGAAAAGGAAATACTTGCGAAGACATCGGGGGGGGCAGGCGCCGCCCAAAAAGGTACTGGTTCACTTGATTGGCCTTTGCGTGGTAGAATTACTTCAGTATTTGGCTACAGGGCACATCCTCTTTGGAGAAGGAAGGACTTTCACACCGGAATGGATATTGCTGCCCCTTATGGAGAGGTAATTAGAGCGGCAGACAGCGGAGAGATTATACTTGCTGGCTGGTGGAATGGATATGGCAAAGCTATAGTAATTAATCATGGCAAAGACATGTCTACTGTTTATGGCCATATGTCTCGCTTGTATATGAAAGTTGGGGATCGTGTTAAAAAAGGACAAATAATAGGATTGGTTGGAAGTACCGGTTATTCGACAGGGCCTCATTTGCATTTTGAAGTCAGAATTAAAGGCAAGCCAAAAAATCCAAGAGTTTTTTTGCCCTAAATAAAAAGGAGATATAAAAAATGAAGGGGAAATCAAAACGTTTTTTTGCGGTAATTATTTTGGCGATTTTTATTTTTTCTGTTGGGTTTTTATACGGAAAAAGCAGGGCGAACGATGATTTGGAGAAAAAACTGGAAGTTTTTCTTCAGGTTCTCAGCGTAATTAAAACTCAATATGTTGAGAAAGATGTTGATAACACAAAATTAGTTTATGGGGCTATTCGTGGAATGTTAACTTCTTTAGATGATCCTTATTCAAGATTTTTAGAGCCAACTGCTTATTCCGAAATGCGCATGAGGATGAAAGGGAGTTATAGCGGAATAGGCATATATATAGGGATGAAAGAGCATCAATTAATTGTCATCTCTCCTATAGCTGGAACACCGGCAGAAGAAAAGGGGTTAAAACCAAAGGATTTGATAGTTAAAATTGATGATAAACCTACTAAAGACATGGCGCTTGAGGAGGCTGTTTCCCTAATAAGGGGGAAGAAGGGGACAAGAGTAAAACTTTCTGTGATGCGTAAAGGATTTGATGAGCCAAAAGATTTTGTGATAAAAAGAAGCGAAATTCTCATAAAAAGCGTAGAGTTTAAAATGATGCAAGATGATATAGCCTATATAAAACTTAATACTTTTGAAAAACAGGGAGCTCCCGCTGAATTTAAAAAAGCAATTAATAGCGTCAAAAAGGATAATGCAAAAGGGTTGATTTTGGATTTAAGGGGGAATGGCGGCGGGCTTCTGGAAAATGCGATTGAAATAGGGAGTATGTTTATTCGTTCGGGGGCTATTGTTCAGACTGTAGACAGGAATGGAATGAATGAAATTCAATATTCAACGGGAGATGTTATTTGGGTAAATCCTATTGTTGTATTAATTGATGAGTCTTCAGCATCGGCCTCGGAAATCTTGGCAGGCGCTTTGCAGGACAATAAAATTGCTACAATTGTCGGAACCAACTCTTTTGGAAAGGCTTCTGTTCAAAGCGTCAGAATGTTGCAGGATAATTCGGCTATTCTTTTAACTATTGCAAAATATCTTACGCCAAGCGGGAAAGATATTACTAAAAAAGGGATTATTCCTGATGTTGAGATTAAGTTGCCAACCGAGGAAGCAAAATTAAAACTACTCGAAGAGACTGGCTCTGACCTCCAGCTTGATAAGGCGGTAAAAGTTTTGAAAGGGCTTATTTAAATAATGCTTTTACTTGATGATTTAAAACATATAAAAAAGATAGATAAAAGCGGGATGCTCTTTAATATTGAAGACGCGCCAAATCAGATTTCTTCTGCGATTAATTCCGTCTCATCGCAACTTTTTGGAGTTGATAAAGATCTTGAGTTTTTTGATGGGGTTGTGATCTCCGGCATGGGTGGGTCTGCTATTGCGGGAGATATTATTTTTGATCTGTTTGCTTCAGAATCGGACAAAAAGATATATATAAATCGCGGTTATGATATTCCCGGCTTTCTTGATAAAAAAAATCTTTTTATTGCCATAAGTTATTCCGGAAATACACAAGAGACATTGGCATCTTTAAAGGTTGCGGAAGAGAGAGGGATGAGAATCATTTGCGTAAGCAGCGGCGGAAAATTAAAAGAACTGGCAGAAAAGAAAAAGTATCTTTTCTTATCTCTTCCGGAAGATTTTGTTCCTCGTGCGGCTTTTTATTTTATATTTGTTTTTCTTGTCAGACTTTTTGAATTTTTAGGCTGTATTCCTATGCAAAAAGAAAATCTTAACAGCTCAATAGATATTTTAATTAAACTTAAAGAGAGTATTGGGCATGATGTTTTAGAAAAGGATAATATTGCAAAGCGGCAAGCAAAAATGATTAAAGGAAAGCTCCCTTTAATTTGTACTTCAAGTATGTATACGGCCGCATGTGGCTTAAGGCTCAAGGGGCAATTTAATGAAAACGGCAAAAAACTGGCAATTTATTCCGTCTTGCCGGAAATGAATCATAATGAAATAGGGAGTATTTTTGCCATTTTGCCAGAGAAAAATAAATTTGTCGCAATATTATTAAGAAGAGGCGATGAGCTTTTTCCAGTCAAGAAGAGGCTTGATGCTGTGGAGCGTTTATGGAAAGATAAATTTGGAAACTCCTCGATTTTACAGATAGATAGTTTGGGAAAATCAAAGATTGAAAAAAGTTTATCTTTAATATTTTATATTGACATTTTAAGTGTCTACTCTGCCGTTTTAGAAGGGGTGGATCCGACCCCTATTGAGGTTATTTCTGCATTTAAAAAGGATATGCAGAATGAGTAGGGCAAAAGCCGTAATTATTGCGGGGGGGCTTGGCACGAGACTTAGACCATTGACTTATGATATGCCAAAACCGATTGTTTCTGTTGTAAACAGGCCTTTTATTGTTCATCAGATAGAACTTTTTAAACAGCATGGCATAACTGATATTATTTTAAGTTTGCACTATATGTCCGAGGCTATAAAGCATATCCTTGGCAACGGTTCGGAGTATGGCGTTAAACTATACTATTGTGTAGAAAAAGATCCTTTGGGAACGGCTGGGGCGGTTAAAAATGCTGAAGAATTTTTTGGGGATGAACCTTTGGTTGTTTTTAACGGGGATATTTTAACAGATATAAATATTTCTAAGGTTTTAGATTTTCATATTTCAAGGAAATCAAAAGTTACATTGACATTGACATCTGTCGATGATCCTACAGCCTATGGTCTTGTGCTAACTGATAAAGAGAGAAAGATCAAGCAGTTTATTGAAAAACCGACTTGGAGCATGCTTGAGGGCGTTGATTGCAGAGAGATTAACGCGGGTTTATATGTTTTAGCCCCTTCTATTTTTAATGATGTTCCCAAAAACAAATTATATATGTTTGAGCACGATCTTTTCCCTAAGCTCCTTTGTGAGGGAGCTGCGATATATGGATTTTTGTCGGATCGTTACTGGATGGATATTGGTAATACTGAAAAATATATTCGTGCTCATGAAGACATTTTAAGAGGGGAGGTCTCCGTTCGTATTTTTGGAACAAGACATCAGGAAGGATATTGGCTGGGAGAGAATGTCTCTTTTGGTGAGGCGGTTAAAATTTTTGGTTCGGTTTTGATTGGGGACAGAGTCAAATTAAACAGTGGAGTTGCGTTGAAAGATTATACAGTTATTGGCGAAAAGGTTGAAATTGGCGAGCATTCTACTCTAGAGAGGTGCATTGTCTGGAGGGGGGCGCATATCGGAAAAAATGTGAAAATGTCGAATTGCGTAGTAGGTTTTGATTGTAAAATTGAGGATGATTGCAAACTTAACGGGGCTGTCCTTGCAAGTAAATCTCTTATCAAAAAAGGATCGATTATAAATGTTTAAAATCCTTGAAAAAAGCGATGAAATTTTAAAATATCTAAAAAGGCTTGAGGAGAGTTTTTTTGTGCCTTACAGTGCCGATTCTGTTATTAAAGATATTTTAAATAGAGTAAAGAGAGATGGGGATAAAGCTTTAATTGAACTTACAAAAGAATATGATCAAGTGGATATTTCAGGAAAAACTGACCTTAAACTGAGAGAAGAATCTAAAGAGACTGATCTTGCTGTTTCAGATTTAAAAGTTTCAAAGATAATAATCAATGCTGCTTATAAAGAGATCGATCCTTCGTTTTTAAAATCTTTTAAAAGACTGGTTAAAAATGTAAGGAGCTTTCATGAAAACCAGAAAGAACCCAAAGAGTGGAAGCGAAAATTCGCGGACGGCTCTTTTTTTGGCATGAGGAATATCCCTCTTTCGAGTGTCGGTGTTTATGTCCCCGGGGGGAGGGCTGTTTATGCCTCTTCTGTAATGATGAATGTTATCCCTGCGCAAATAGCCGGAGTTAAAAGGATTGTGATGGTCTCTCCTCCAAAGATAAATCCGCATGTTCTTGTCGCTGCAAACGAATTAGGAGTCTTAGAAATTTATCAGGTGGGAGGGGCTCAAGCAGTGGCGGCTTTAGCTTACGGTACTGCCACAATCCCAAAAGTAGATAAAATAGTAGGCCCCGGCAATATTTATGTTACACTTGCAAAACACAAGCTTTCGCCTATTGTTGGGATAGACTCATTGGCGGGGCCTTCTGATGTCTTAATAATAGCGGATAGAAAGGCAAATCCGAGATATATAGCCTCTGATTTGCTGGCTCAGTGCGAACATGATCCTAATGCTCAGGCTATTTTAATTACAGATTCGGAAGAATTTGCAAAGAGTGTAAATCAAGAGGTCAAAAAACAGTTTGATAGCCTTTTACGCAAAGAGATTGTGAGAAAAGCGATTGAAAGTAAGGGGTGTTTTCTTGTCGTAAATAATATTGAAGATTCTATTGATATTGCAAATAGAATTTCGCCTGAGCATCTTGAACTTTTTATTTCAAAGCCTGACAAGTTTTTAACTGGAATAAAAAATTCGGGGGCAGTTTTTGTTGGGGAATTTTCCCCTGTGGCGATTGGAGATTATGGTGCGGGGCCTAATCATGTTTTGCCTACTTATACAACAGCCAGATTTTCATCTCCTCTTGGCGTTTATGATTTTATTAAGAAGCAGAGTGTATTGAAATACTCTAAAAGAGCCCTCGCAAAAATCCGCGATGATGTTGTAATGCTTGCTGGTGTTGAAGGTTTAGATGCCCATAAAAAGTCTGTAGAGATAAGACTTACATAACAAGACTGCCGTGTTTTCCTGGAATGCTCAGGGTTTGTGTCATAATATTTAACAGATTATGGATAAAGATAAGATAAGAGATAATTTTTCAAAAAGCGCTTTAACTTATGATCAGTGCGCTGATGTACAGCTTGAAATGATGGAGATGCTTCTTAAAAAGATTTTTTGCCGTGATGATTATAAGCATATTTTAGATATCGGTTGCGGAACGGGAAGATTGGCGTCTATCCTTTCAAGCAGATTTCCTTCTGCCAAAATTGTAGGGATTGATATTGCCCCGGGGATGATTGAAATTGCTTCTTCAAGAATAAAAAATGAGAATGTCTCTTTTTATGTGGAGGATGGGGAGTCTTTGTCTTTTAAAAATAAGCAGTTTGATTTGGTTGTTGCAAATGCTTCTTTTCAGTGGATGGATTATAAAAAGGTCTTTTCTAAGATTCCTTCTTTTTTAAAGAAAGACGGGGCTTTCTTTTTTACTACCTTTGGCCCTGCCACTTTTAACAATATCAGAAGAGTCGGCCTCTCTGTAAATAAATTCCCTTCAAAAATTGAGCTTGAAAGATGCTTGAATAAATATTTTAATAAAGTAAAGCTTGAAGAGAAAATAATTGTGAAAGAGTATAGAGATGTTTTCTCTTTTTTTAGTTATCTGAAAAATATAGGAGGACAGAATCCCTTGGAAGTTAGGAATAAAGGGCTTTTAACCAAGAGACGGCTTCTTTCGCGTTTTGGCGAAGAGGAAGGAACGTTTAAAGTAGAATGGGATATCTATTTTGTGGAGACTCATACCCTTCCCCCCGATTAGGATAATAGGGGTTCACGCCAGAATCAATAACTAACAAATTGTCAAACATTACTCGAGTATGGATAATCGGGGTTAAAGCTGTCTGTCAATTAAAAGGCCTTTACCCATTGAATAAGAGTTGCTATAATTCAACTTGAGAATTGGAAAATGTCTGAAAATAAACAGAAAATACTTTTATTAGAAGATGATCAGGAGTTAGCTGAACAGATAACTGAGATTCTTTCATCTTATGATGTTACTTGCTCAGAGGCGGAAGAAAAATTTTTACAAGAAGCTTCCAACCCTAAGTATAAGCTTATTTTAATGGACTTTGATTTGAAAGAAAGGGACGGATTAATGATTTTTCGTGAGCTCCGCAAAAAACTGCCATTAAATAAAGTTATAATGTTTTCTTCATCAAATAGCATCCCCCTTGCGGTTCAAGCTACCAAGCTTGGCGTTTTGGATTTTTTGCGAAAACCTTTTGACTCGGAAATTTTAGTAAATTCTGTGGGGAAAGCCATTGAGACTCATGAGGTTTTTGATTTGGATTTTTCCGGGCTAAGTGATACAGAATGGCTGGAGGGAGTTAGCCCTGTTATAAGCGAACTTCTTGAAAAGATAAAAAAACTTGCAATTGATACAAATGATCTTGTAATTTACGGAGAAAAAGGGATAAGCAGAGAGGTTATAGCAAAAATTTTACACCGCCACGGGAGAAATTCTGACAGGCGTTTTTCTAAGATAGATATCGCTTCTTTTGATAAAAATCTTTCCGAGGCGCATTTTTTCTTGACTTTAAAAGAATTGCTCTCCTTTTCGGAGGAAGAAGGAATTGAAAATAAAAATAATTTCCCCGGAACAATTTTTCTTTCTGGTGTTGATTCTATTCCTGAGGCCTTTTGTTTAAGTGTCGCTCATTTTATAAAAGAGAAAAAAAGTCCTGTGAGAATAATCTTGTCTGTTTGCAATAAAGAAAGATTCTCTGGCTTTGAAACCTTGGAATTGCCTCCTCTTCGTTTAAGACGTGAAGATATCCCAATTATTGCTTTGTCTTACTTAATAAAACATGCTCCGCGGATAAAATATATTTCGCCTCAAGTGATAAGTTTTTTAATGTATTATGATTTTCCTGGAAATTATGATGAGCTGCGAGATTTAATACAGTCTGCATCTGTTTGTTTCCCGGGCGCTGAGGTTTTAAATTTTAAAAGTTTGCCGCTTGATGTTTTTTCTTTTAATAATGTATTACGAAACAAAGTTTTTTCCCTTAAAAAATATAATTTAAGTGAAATTAGAAGCTTTTTTGAAAAGGAATTTATAGATGTGATAATGTGGAAAGTAAATCACGATCCTCACAAAGCTAGCAGATTTTTGGATGTTCCGCATTCTGTTTTTTCTGAGAGGATTAAAACTCTCGGCCTCTCTGAATAGATTTTTTCTAAATTATTATGTCAAAGTATAAATCCCGAATATTCACAGTCGAAGCAATCATAAATACTCAAAACTTCGATTTCCCTTCACTTCCAGGCATATATATTTTTAAAGATGCGGAAAGCAATGTTATCTATGTGGGAAAAGCAAAATCTTTAAAAAATCGTTTGGCATCTTACTTTAAAAAAAATATAGATTCTCCAAAAACAGAATCATTAATTTCTAACTATAAGACCATTGAATATATTGTTACCTCTTCAGAACTTGAGGCCCTTCTTTTAGAGCAAAAATTAATAAAAAAATATAAGCCTAAATATAATGTTCAATGGAAAGACGATAAACGTTATCCTTATCTTAAGCTTTCTATAAGCGAGGATTGGCCGCGGTTGTTTCTTGTCAGGACAAAAGAAGATGATGGTTCTCTTTATTTTGGTCCATATGAAGCAGGAAGTGTCAAGGAAACTATTAAGTTAGTGGGAAAGCTTTTTTCTTTTAGAAAATGCAAATCTTCCCCTTTAAAAATAAGAAAGCAGCCCTGTCTTAATTTTCATATTAAAAAATGTCTTGCTCCTTGTGTTTATAAAACATCAAAAGAGACATACAAAAAGATTATTTCGGCGGTGGTTGAACTTTTATCAGGGAATCTTGAAAAAACAATATACAACCTTGAGGCTGAAATGAAGGAGGCTTCAGATAGACACGATTTTGAATATGCTGCAAGTATAAGGGATAAAATTTATAAAATAAAAAAAATTACCAGGGCAAAACCTTTTTGGTTGTCTAACAGTAAAGCGACCAGCTATAAACCGGCGCTTAATCAGCTTAAACAGGTTTTAAGGTTAGATAAGAAACCCTATAGAATAGAAGGGTTTGATGTTTCAAATACGCAAGGGACAAAAACAGTAGCCTCTATGGTAACTTTTATTAATGGAGAGCCTTCAAAAGAAAACTATCGAAAATTTACAATCAAAACAATAGAAGGGCCAAATGATGTAGCGGCAATATATGAGGTTGTTTATAGACGATACGCGAAGACTTTAAAAGAAAAACTTCCTTCTCCTGACCTTATATTAATAGATGGAGGAAAGGGCCAGGTTAACGGGGCTTACAATGCGATGATGAAGGCTGAATTAAAAATTCCGCTGATAGGACTTGCAAAAAAAGAGGAATTAATTTTTTCTCCCAGGAAGAAAACTCCTTTAAAACTGCCGGAAACATCTGCTGCCTTGAAGTTGTTACAAAGGATAAGAAACGAGGCGCATAGATTCGCTATCTCTTTTCATAGAAGTAAAAGAGGAAAAACCCTTTTTAATTAATCCCGACAATCATAATCGGAGTTAATTTCTGGTTCTATAGTGAATGATCGGGGTTAAAAGGGTCATCTATTGTTTTTATGATTTTTTTTATGCTTACAGCTCTACCTGTTTTTGAATCTATTTGGGCAAATACCGCATTAAATATTCCATCGTCTTCTTCTACCGGCTCAAATTTTTCGTGCATGCCGGTTATAAATTTTTTTAAAATCTGCTCTTTTTTCATGCCAATTATAGAATTTTTTCCTCCAACCATTCCGACATCTGTGATGTATGCTGTTCCACCAGGCAATATCCTCTCATCTGCGGTAATAACATGGGTGTGCGTGCCAAAGATAGCCGAAACTTTACCGTCTAAATAATAACTTAAAGCTACTTTTTCAGAGGTTGCTTCTGCGTGTATATCTATAATAATGATATCTGCATCTTTTTCTATCTCTTTTAATATTCTATCGCTTGCTTGAAAAGGACAATCAAGTGGAGACATAAATACACGCCCAACAAGGGATACAACTGCTATTCTATGGCCGTCTTTTGTTTTTTCTATAACGTATTCCTTGCCTGGAACCCCTTTTTCAAGAGGAAAATTAGCGGGCCTTGCCATCATTTCAAAGCTTGCAGCATCTTTTATGATCTCTTTTTTATCCCATACATGATTTCCCATGGTTATAACATTAATTCCTATATCAGAAAACCAATTGTAAATTTTTTTGGTTATGCCATAACCATGGGCGGAGTTTTCACCCTGAGCAATAGTAATATCTACGTTTAGCTCTCTTTTTAATTCCGGGAGTATATTCTGTGTAACTTTTCTTCCGAGAGAGCCTATAATATCTCCTATAAATAAAATATTAACAGTTTTATTTTGCAACATCTGTACTTCTTGTCTCTCTAATTACAGTAACTTTTATCTCTCCGGGATATTCAAGCTCAGTCTCAATCTTTTTAGCAATATCATGAGCTAATTTTGCCGACATTATATCGTCTATTTTATCAGGTTGGACTATAACTCTAATTTCGCGACCTGCTTGTATAGCGAAACATTTTTCTACTCCCTCGAAAGACTTTGCCACTGATTCGAGTTTTTCTAGACGTTTTACATATGATTCCAAACTATCGCGCCTAGCGCCTGGACGGGAGCTTGAAATTGTATCTGCTACCATCACAAGTACGGCTTCAATGGTTTTTGGCTGAACATCTTCGTGATGGGCTTCTATGGCATGAATTACTTCGGGGCTTTCTCCTGCTTTTTGAGCGAACAAAACTCCTAATTTTACGTGTGTTCCTTCTACTTCCTGGTCGATTGCTTTTCCTATGTCGTGAAGTAGCGCACCTCGTTTTGCAAGCTTAACATTTACTCCCAGTTCTGAGGCAAGCATTCCGGCAAGATGCGCCATTTCAATTGAATGTTGCAAAACATTTTGACCGTAACTTGTTCTGTATTTTAATCTTCCAAGCAATTGAATTAAGACAGGAGGAACGCCATGTATATCTGTTTCCATTACTGCCTTTTCTCCTGCTTCCCACATTGCGACCTTCAGTTCTTCTTTGGATTTGTTGTACATCTCTTCAACTCGTGCGGGGTGGATACGTCCGTCAACAATTAATTTTTCAAGAGTTCTTCGCGCTGTCTCCCTTCTTAGCGGATCAAAACTCGAAATAATAACAGCTTCCGGTGTGTCGTCAACGACTAAATCAACCCCTGTTAATGTTTCAAATGCTCTGATATTTCTCCCTTCACGACCTATAATTCTTCCTTTCATTTCATCGGAGGGAAGTTCTACTACTGAGGTGGTGGTTTCAACGACATGATCCACAGAGCATCTTTGAATAGCTGTTACTAGAATTTCGCGGGCCTTTTTTTCCGACTCCTGCTTTATTTTTTCTTCATTTTTGCTTATTCTAAGAGCTGCGTCTCTTTCTAATTCTTTTTCTAAATTTTGAAGCAGAATCTTTTTGGCCTCTTCCTTTGGAAGAGATGAGGCTTTCTCCAGCTCTTTTATGTGTTCTGATAAAACATGTTTTAGCTCTTCTTTTGTTTTTTCAACATTTTCAAGCTGTTCTTTTAGTTTTAGCTCTTCGGTATCTATGTTTTTTTCTTTTTTCTCAAGGTATTCTTCTCTTTGGAGCAGCCTGCGTTCAATGTTTCCGAGCTCTGTTTTTCTCTCTTTCGATTCTTTTTCAAATTCTTGCCGCAGACGGACAGCTTCTTCTTTTGCTTCAAGCAGAGCCTCTTTCTTTTTGGTTTCCGCATTTCTCTTGGCCTCTTCGAGGATCCTTTTTGCTGTTTCCTCTGCAACTTTGACTTTGTCGTCGCTGTATTTTTGTCTTGCAATAAGGTATATAATTGCTGCGATTAAAATTATTACAATAAGTACGCCTAAATACATTAAAAATTGTGTTTCCATTATTTTATCACTCCTTTAACTAGTTTTTTTTAGGCAGTTGCTTGGTTAACTGCTTTTTTTATATCTTTTCGAGAACTGGTTGCAACTGTTCGCGAACTCGTTGCGACGGAACGTTTTTCTTCGCTTGTTTTTTTTGCTTCTTCTATTTTTTGGCGGATTTTTGTTTCTATTTTATTGGAAATCGCCGAATGTTCACTTAGAAATTTTAAACTTGCATCATATCCTTGGCCTAATTTTTCTCCTTCAAATGCGTACCATGAACCGCTTTTTTCTACGATGTCATAATTAGTTCCCATATCAAGTAATTCTGCCTCATGAGAAATTCCTTCCCCATGAATTAATACAAATGATGTTGATGTGAACGGAGGGGCAACTTTATTTTTTACTACTTTTATTTTTACTCTTGTTCCAATGATTTTTTCCCCTTCTTTTATTTTTTCCTGAGCCCTAACATCTAACCTTAATGATGAATAGAACTTTAAAGCTCTCCCTCCTGGCGTTGTTTCCGGACTTCCAAACATTACTCCAACTTTTTCTCGTAATTGGTTGATAAAAATAAGGACAGTTTTAGACTTTGAAACAACTGCTGTTAGCTTTCGCAGAGCCTGGGACATAAGCCTCGCTTGTAGGCCGATATGAGAATCTCCCATTTCCCCTTCGACTTCCGCCTTTGGCACCAAGGCTGCCACGGAGTCGATCACAATTATATCCAAAGCATTTGACCTGACCAATGTTTCACAAATTTCCAGAGCTTGTTCTCCATAGTCTGGCTGCGAAATCAAAAGGTTTTGCGTGTCTACGCCTATTTTTTTTGCATATAATGGATCCATGGAATGTTCCGCGTCTATAAAAGCTGCTGTCCCTCCTTGTTTTTGTGCTGCGCCAATAGCCTGTAGCGATACAGTTGTTTTTCCTCCTGACTCAGGCCCGAAAATTTCAATAATCCTTCCCCTCGGAAAACCTCCAACCCCTAACACTGAATCTAATCCTATGCTGCCTGTTGAAATAACTTCAACATGCAATTTGCTTGCTTCCCCCATTTTCATGATGGACCCTTTACCGAAATTTTTTTCTATTTGAGATATTGCCATCTCCAGTGCTTTTGCCTTTTCATTTGACATTTTACTTCCTCCTTTTTTTACTTGTGCATAAGACTTTTTATCTTTGCACCTTAACTAAAGTTTTGTTCCGCCACCTAAGTGAAACCATAAAAGCCCCATTGCAGCCTGGGTTGCTTTCTCCCTTATTTCACTTCGCGTCCTTTCAAGAGTTAACTCTTTGCATTCACTTGATGCATTTGTTACAAGTGATAAATATACTAACCCTACTGGAGCGGGAGGTAGCGGATCCGGACCTGCACAACCTGTAATTGCAAGTCCAATATCTGTTTTAAATTTTCGCTTTATTCCTTCGGCCATTAAAGTGGCAATCTTTGCGCTTACAGCCCCTTCTTGTGCAAAAATTTTTGGCGGGATTTGCAGTTCCTGTATTTTTATCCTGTCATGATAACTTATAACCCCACCTATAAAATAATCAGAACTTCCAGGAATGTTTGTCAGCCTTGCAGCTATCATTCCTCCTGTCATAGATTCTGCTGTAGCTATTGTCTGATGACTGGTTTTTAATAGCTCAGCAATTTCAAAATCTGTTATTTTCCCCAACGAACTTAAAATTTTACTATAAAAGTCTTCAAGTTTAACCTCTATGGGTTTTATATTTTCTCTTTCCATTGTTTTATCTACTTTAGCTCCATACCAAATTTTTTGGCGTGGAGATGTATATATTCAACTCCGGAATACACAGAAAGGATCATTGCGATCCATAGGCATAAATTTCCAAAAGGGATTTCTAACATAAGCATTAAAACAGCTAAGACTTGCATAACTGTTTTAGCCTTTCCAGACAATCCCGCGGCTATTATTTTGCCTTCTGCTCCCAAATGGGCTCTCCATCCACTTATAAAAATTTCTCTAACAGAAATTATTACAACCGGCAGGGATGCTGCCATCCCCTTTTCTGTTAAGATTATCAATGCTGATATGACAAGAACTTTATCAGCAATAGGATCCATCAGCTTGCCAAAATTTGTCACTTCTTTGTTTTTACGCGCCAGATAACCGTCAAAAAAATCGGTTATAGCCAACACTGTAAATAACGCTGATGCCAAGTAGTATTTGTTTAAATACAACAAGGTTACAAGTAAGGGGATTAAAGCAATTCTAAACGAAGTTAAAAGATTTGGGATATTCAGGTTAAAACGGCTTCAAGATCGTAAGCAGACGCTTTGACAATTTTAGCTTTAACGAACCTGCCCAATTTTAAATTGGGATTAAATATTTTTACAGAACCATCTATATCTGGCGCATCCATATAAGTTCGTCCTATACAGAAGTTTTTACCGATTTTTTCTATTAAAACTTCGAATGTTTTACCGATCAATTTTTTATTCAGCCCCTTAGATATTTGGTTCTGCAAAGCCATTAACTTGTGAAACCTAAATTCTTTAACTTTTTCGGGAATCTGCCCCCTTAATTTTGCTGCAGATGTCCCTTCTTCTTTGCTATATTTAAAAATTCCCAACCTTTCAAACTGCATTTTTTTTATGAAATCGGCAAGTTTTAAGAATTCTCCCTCTTTTTCTCCTGGAAAACCGACAATTAAACTTGTTCTTAAAACTAAGCCCTTTATTTCATTTCGTAGGGTTTCTATCAAACCCTGAACATCAGAAGAGGAGACTCCTCTCCTCATCTTTTTTAAAATATTATCACAAATATGTTGGATAGGCAAGTCTATGTATTTACATATTTTTGCTTCTTTTTCAATGGTTTTTATCAGATTTTTTGATAAATGTTTGGGGTGTGTGTACATTATACGAATCCATTTTATATCTTTTATTTTTGCCGTTTTTCTTAATATCTCTTCAAATTTTGGATGTGCGGAAGTGTCTTGGGCAACAAAAATAATTTCTTTTACTCCTTTTTTTGAGAGTTCTCTCGTCTCTTTTAGAATGTCGGCGACTTTACGGTTTTTTAGCGGTCCTCGAATTTTAGGTATTAGACAATATGAACACCTGTTATTGCAGCCCTCAGAAATTTTTATGTAGGCGGTCCAAGGATTTGTAGCTTTTATGCGGGGGGAGTGGCTGTCGAAAATATCATCTGAATTGATTATCCCGTTGAGCTTGCTTAGCTTGTTGAGCCTGTTTTTTTCGTTTTTTATTTTTGGCAGGCAACCAGCCACATAAATTTTCGCTTTATGTTTTTTATTTTTTATTGCCTTTTTAATTATTGCAAAAGATTCGTCTCTGGCGGATCTTAGAAAAGCGCAGGTATTTATAACTATTATGTCTGCATCTTTTAAATTTTGCGTTATTGAGTAGCCGGCACAAACAAGTTCTCCCATGATGACTTCGGTATCGCAAAGATTTTTAGGGCAGCCCAGAGAAATTATATGTGCTTTCATTCAGGGGATTCCCATTTAACATTTTTAAATCTTTTAAACCAGGTCATTTGTCTTCTTGCAAAGTTTCGGGTCCTTTTTTTTAATTCTTCGATCATTTCTTCCTTTGTCCATCTTCCTTCCAGATATTCTACAACCTCTTTGTATCCCAATGCCTGAAATGATCTAAGGTTTTTTGAATATCCTTTGGCCAACAATCCTTCTACTTCATCAATCAATCCTTTTTTTATCATGTTGTCTGCTCGCCTATTTATTTTTTCGTAAAGTTGTTCCCGAGAGAGGTTAAGCCCTATTATATTTGCTGTTTCTGTTGTGTCAGATTTTTTCATTTTTTGCATCTGAGTAATTGGTGATCCCGTCAGTTCATAAACTTCAAGCGCGCGTATAATTCTTTTTCGATCGTTCTGATGGATTTTTTCGGCGCTCTGTTTGTCGACAGAGTTTAATTTTGTATAGAGCTCTTCTATTGTTAGTTTTTCTAGGTTTTCTCGGATTTTTTCATTTCCGGATACGATAGGGAAGGAAAACCCGTTAATAAGCGCCCATAAATATAGGCCCGTACCCCCTACGATAAGGGGCGTTTTTCCTCTGACAATGATTTCAGGGATTATCTTTTTCGTGCTTGCTATAAAATCTGAAACAGTCCATTCTTCGTCTGGATTTATAATATCTATTAAGTGGTGAGGGATGTTTTTTCTCTCTTCCAGGGGAGGTTTTGCTGTTCCTATATCCATTCCGCGATAAACTTGCATCGAATCGGCAGAAATTATCTCTCCGTTTGACTCTTCTGCTAACTTAATTGAAAATTTTGTTTTTCCTGTGGCGGTTGGGCCTAGGATAATTATTGTTTTTTCTAAAGGCATACTAATTAATTTAAAGGCTTGTCTTTGTCATGTATATATTTTTTTTCAAGACGATGGAGTGAATGTAAGACAATTAAAGTTAGAGCGGTTGTAAAGATTGCAACATGATATAATTCAAAACTTATAGACATCCCAATTGCAGCAGCTATCCATATTGATGCGGCAGTAGTAATTCCGGAGATAGATCCTCCGGCATTTCTAATGATAGTACCAGCTCCGATAAAACCTATACCTATTAGTACATTGGATGCGATGCGGGTTGGATCTACGTTTGGAAACATAGAAAATGCCATGAATGAGAGCATAGTAAATATCGTTGCTCCTATGCAGACTAAAATATGAGTCCTAAGTCCGGCAGCTTTTCCTTCTTTTTCCCTTGAAAACCCTATAAATCCTCCCAAAATACACGCAAAGATAATTTTTGTTATTAAGTTGCATTCAAAAGGAGATATGGCAAGTAAATTGCTCATGTAATTTTAAACCCCCCGTGTTTTTTAAAATGTTCTATAAGTCCGCCATCTTGAAGTAGCGTCTGCATCGTTTTTGGCAAAGGGGCAATTTTAATCTCTTTGTTTTTTGTAGAATTTTTAATTAAGCCATTATTCAGGTCTATTTCTAATTCATCATTTTCGTCAATTTCATCTGTATTACATTCAATTGCTAGGAGTCCCAGATTAAAGCAGTTTCTATAAAATATTCTGGCAAAAGATTTTGCAATGACAGCCTGTAATCCTGAGTATTTAATAGCCTGCGGAGCCTGTTCGCGGGATGACCCACAACCAAAATTTCTTCCGGCGACTAAAAAATCTCCTTTTTCTATCCGCCTGTAAAAATCGGGGTCCAAATCTTCCATAACATGTTTGGCAAGTTCATAAGGGTCTTGTATTTTAAATTTATAACGGCCTGAAATTATATAATCTGTATTTATGTCGTCTTTTGTTTTTGTTGTTCGCGCTTTTCCTTTTATGCTCATGATCTTTAAATTTTAGCATAGCTTTTATTGGTAGTAAACCAAAAGTGGTTTCATTTTATAATAGCTGAAATTTTTTTGTGAATGAGGTGATAAAGAATCATCATAGGAGAATCGGAACTTATTCTTCTAAAATCAAACGGGAGGTGAAAAAATAATGACACAAGTAAAAGATGCATTATCACATACATTGGCAACGTTAAAATTTGTAGGGTTGCCAAAATGGAAGGAAGAAAAACTGCAGACATCAATTTTTAAGATGAGCATAGGTAAATTGTTAGGTGGTGACTATGTATATGAGCTAACGTCAAGCAGAAGCCACCAGATAGCAGAAACAAAAAGAACTGGGATTCCTGTATCAGCGATGCGAAGAATATGGTTTAATTTATTAAGACTTAATCTTGATAAAGAGGTGCAAATGTTTGCTATGGCACAACTTGGGGGATCGCCAGCTTATTGGGATAGAATTGCCAGAGATGATATGGCTAGAGAGGCTATTTTAGCGCAAGCTCAGCTAGTCTATTCTCCCGGAGGAATTTTTAAAGCTCTTTCTGATGTTGACAAGCTAACAGTAATGACGGCGAAATTCAATTCAAAAACGGTTCATCCTGAAGATATTGAGGCTGCAAAGCCCTTTAAGGATAATCCTTTGTTTAGAAATACTGTAGAAACCTTTGTTAGTAGTATACCAGAAGCACATAAAGAAGCACTAAAAAAGCTTTTAGACCTAATTCATAACGAACTTTTGCAGTAACTTTATCGAATCATAATTTTAAGATATACTGTCTCAGATTAACCCCGATTAGGATAATCGGGGTTAATCTCTGGGGCAGTATGTGTTTTTGTGGTATTTTGTAATGGCTCCCTTCATTCGCGCCTTATTCTGTTGATCTCTTTGATAGCCCAAGCCTTATTTTAGCTGCTCTATTAATAAAAAAATGAAATTATTTATTTTTTTGACCGAATACTATTATATGCAACAGTCATATTATACAGGGACTGTCGCGAAATGACAGTTTTTGCAATTTGTCATCCCCGCGAAAGCGGGGATCTATCTTGTTTTCTGAGAAATAGATTCCCGTTTTCACGGGAATGACCATTTCGCAACAGTCCCATACAGGAAAATTGACACAGAAAATGTCAGAAATAGTCAAAAAGGAGTTTTATGCTTGGCGCTGTTTCTTTAGTCCCTTCATCTGCAACTTTTAAAAAACCTGTTTTTCTTGACAGGGCGATGCGCTTTGCCGTTGGTCTCTGGATTTTGGGTAAAGGACCATTGCTGAACGAAGACATGGTTTTGTTTGCTGATAAAAAGGGGCGACTCTTTTTATCTGAACATGAGTTAAGCATGAGCGACTTTCAATTGGCGGAAAGAAGCAGGCATAGAATAGTTGAAAAATTTTTAATTCCTGGCGTTGAACCCGGTGCCTTGTGTAGAGTCAGTTTCAGCGAAGAGTTGGAATTTTATAAGGGAGATTATCGTAAAAATTATCTGGTAGATGTTGATGTTAAAGGCAAAAAAGAGACATATTATCTCTGCTGGCGGGAATGGAATTTTGGTTATGCGCAAAAAGCTTCCTATGTTGTAAAGAACCCTGATGTTCTGACTTCAAAACAATTGGATTTTTTTTCTGACATTAAAAGGAGAGAATTTGGTTTGTCTGGATATTTAAGGGGTCCTTTCCCTTTAGATTTTGAAAAAGAGACATTTCTTCTTATGCTTGCAAAGGCTGGAAATAAAGAAGCTAGGGATTTGTTGGTTTACTTTTATCGCCGGTTGATAAAGAGAATTGCAAATGGCAATCCCGACAGCGACGACTTAATGCAAGAGTTAAGTTATAAACATTTTCCACGCTCTATCGATAAATTTAATCCTGAACTTGGGGTTTTGTTTTCCGGGTATGTAGCAGAGCGGTTGAATTTGATAGCTTTTAGGCTTGTTAATAGAGGGGATAAAACCAGGACAGGCAAAATTTCTTATGAGCCGGGATGGAGAAGAGAGGAGCGTGTGAGGGTTGGGAATATTATTACAAGGCTTGAAAAGGAATTAGGCTATAAACCTGAGGAGAGAGAAATTGAGCTTGCCCTTGCAGAAGTTGTTGATATTGATTCTTTGCCTAAACGACTGATTAAGAGCCTTGAACGTGAAAAAGGAAAAAAATTAAGCGATAGTGAGCGTAAGGTGGCCGGAGGAGAATGGTTGCTAAGCAGGTATAAAAAAATAGGGGAAGAGAGATTTTCTGTTGAATTGTCTTTAGACTCCAAAGGTATGAGCCCATTAAAATTAAAAAACATATCTTTGTGGGGCGTAAGTTCTTATGGTTTGACTCAAGAGGGGAGTATTGATGAAATTGTAAGAGAAGGGGTTACTCTCTCTCCTTTAACTTTTGCAGAAAGAGATATTCTTACGAGACTTTATTTATATGATGAACCTATGTCCAGAGAAAAAATTGGGGTAGAACTAAAAATAACAGGAGAACGGGTCGGACAAATTGAAGTTAGAGCGCTTTCAAAAATGGCTTATTATCTTTCTCAAAAATACCCTGAATTTTTTTCTGTAAGAAATTGGGAACTTAACGGTAGAAGGGCAAAAAGATATCTTCCCCAAACTTCTCTTGTTGGATGCTTAATAAAACAAAAAAGGAAGAGCCTGGGAATGTCTCAAACGGAGCTGGCCGAAAAACTTGGAATTTCGAGGTCGTATGTAAGGGGGCTTGAGAATGGAGAGAATAACATTAAAGGGCTTGATGAAGGGATAGCCTTAACTCTTTCTCTCTTTCTTGGGGTTAAAGATATTTTCGAGGGTCGGATATTTTCCCTTCGATCATAGAGGCTGCTACCGTTGCCGGAGATCCAAGATAGATGAAAGAATTTACATTCCCCATCCGCCCTTTAAAATTTCTGTTTGCGGTTGATATCACGTTTTCTCCATCTGAGGGAACTCCATTGTGCGTGCCGACACATGGGCCACAGCCTGGAGTGACCGCTATTGCGCCGGCATTTAATAATATTTGATATGTCCCGTCATTTATCATATCTAAAAGAATATCTTTTGACGCGGGGGCTATTATTAATCTGCAGCTTGGATTTATTTTTTTATCTTTTAAAATTTTTGCCGCAACTTGAAAATCTTCCAATCTTCCGTTTGTGCAAGTTCCTATATATCCTTGTTGGATTGGAACATCGCCTATTTTTGATATAGGAACAACATTGTCTACTGTATGTGGCTTTGCAATCTGAGGCTCTATTTTTTCAACATCAATTTCAATTGTTTTTGCGTATATGGCATCTTTGTCCGCGTATACAGGCTCTGCTTTTTTAGGCGAGTTACTTTTTACCCAATCTAAAACTTTTTGGTCGGCTTCCATAATCCCTGCTTTTGCTCCGCATTCTATCGCCATGTTTGATATAGTAAATCTTGCGTCTACTGATAAGTCGGAAATAGCGTCCCCCCCAATTTCCAGCGCCATATAAGTTGCTCCGTCTGACGTTATATCTCCAATAAGTTTTAGTATTAAATCTTTGGAATATATTCCTTTCTGAATTTTACCGTTATATAAAACTTTTATAGTCTCCGGGACTTTAAACCAAAGTTTGCCTGAAATCATTCCCGCGGCTAAATCTGTCGATCCGATTCCTGTGGAAAAAACATTTATAGCCCCATATGTGCATGTATGTGAATCGGCTCCTATTACTAAATTTCCAGGGACGACATGTCCTTGTTCTGGAGTAATTTGGTGGCATACCCCGCAACCGATATCATATAATTTAATGCCATAAGACCTTGAAAAATCTCTTATTTTTTTATGTATTGCAGATACTCCTGAGTTTGGGGATGGAGAGCTATGATCTATTATTATTGCTATTTTTGAAGGATCAAAGACTTTGTTTGCTCCCATTTTGTTGAAGGAATCTATTGCTACTCCGCTTGTGCCGTCTTGCCCAATCATAAAATCGAGATTGGCGATTACTATATCTTTAGCTTTTGCATCGGTTTTTGAGTGTTCTGAAAGGATCTTTTCAGAAATTGTTTTTCCATTCATATGTTTTATTATATCAAATTTAGCCTATCTGTCATAGAGAGGGATCAAGGGTTTATGATTCTTGTTTAACGGGCAGGATAATTTTAACCCATGTCCCTTTTCCTAACTCTGAGTCTATATTGATGCTTCCTTTATGTCCGTCTATTATACTGTGAGTTATGGCAAGCCCAAGTCCTGTTCCTAAGTGTTTGGTTGTAAAAAATGGATCAAAAATCTTTTTTAAATTTTCAGGTGAAATCCCATGTCCTGTGTCTTTTATTTCTATTATTATATCCTGCAGCACCCCTTCTATTTTCCTTCCTTCTCTTATGTCAATATTTATTTCCCCTTTGTTGTGAATTGACTGGATCGCATTAAGTATTAAATTTGAGAAGACTTGTGATAACTGTTCTTTGTCGGCGGTTATTAAAGGTAAATTTGTTTGATATTGCGTATTAATTTCTATGGAAGATAGTTTTGCTTTTTCAGTGAAATATTTGACATTATCTTCCACGACCTCTTTTATGTTTAAATGAGTAAAGCTGGGAGAGTTTGATTTTACAAAACCCATCAAAGTTTCGACTATTGAATTTATACGTTTTATCTCTTTTGGCATTGTCTCTATCAATTTATCGATAAACTCTTTTTCGTTGCGTCTTTGCGGAAGAAGTTGAGAAAAAACATTTAGAGAAGAGAGCGGGTTTTTTATTTCATGGGCCATCCCCGCGGCCATTGTTCCAAGCGCTGAAATTTTATCTACTCGTCTTGCCTTTTCTTCCAAAACTTTAATTTCGGAAAGGTCAGTTATTGAAAGAAGAGCTCCTATCTTTTTCCCTTGAGTGTTTACAAGGATTGTGCTACTTAACGATACAGGAACAAAATGGTCAGAAACCATGAGTTTTGATTCAAAACTGTTGAAACATCTGTTTTTAAGAGTTGCTTCAAGTATTTTTGATATTTCGTTGTTTAAAAACAGCTCTTTAAAATTTTTGCCAATAACATCATTGTGTGACAAGCCGGTTATTTTTTCCGCCATCGGATTAAAAATTTTTATTTCTCCGTAAACATCAATTGTTAGGACTCCCGATATCATGGCATCTACAATATCCTGAATATAATTTTTAACAGTTAATACCTCTTCATACAGTTTTGTGTTTTCCAGCGCTACGGCGACCTGATTTGCCAACGTTATCAGAAGCACCATATCCTCCAGCGTAAAGGTTTCGCCTGATGCTTTTTGTCCTAAAAATATTATAGCTGTCAGCTCATTCTTTGATATTACCGGTATCCAGATAATCCCTCCGAGACGCGCCATATCATCTCTTGTTTTCTTTAAAAATATCTCTTCATCTTTAGACTGGAACCCTTTTTGTTTTGATATTTCGTCTTCTATTTCATCTATAAAAAGTATATCGTTTCGCATAAGAAGCCAATTAGGTATTGGTCCGTTCGCATCCATCTCAATATATTTGTATTTGTTTTCTTCTGCATCTCCATTGAATGGAACGGAACGGTATTTTCCCCGCTCCTTTTCCAAAAGCAAAAAGGATACTTCCGAGACTTTCATTGTTTTTATAAATGTTGATACTATTAAATCTGTTAAATCTTCGACTCGTATTTGGGTTGCAATTTTACGGCTCATGTCACGCAATGTTTTTTGGTAATCATATTTAGTTTTAAAAAATATTTTATCTGTTATATCTTGCAGAGATTTAACAAATGGCATAGCAATAAAAGAAATTATTATTACTACCGATCCTATTGCAAGGTTGGAATTGTATCCCAAAATCCCCCTAAGAAACTGTTCGGAGAACATTATGGCGATAACATAAATTGCCATAATAGCTGCCATTGCAATTCCATAAATAAAACTTTTTTGAATAATTATTTCTAAGCTCATTAAGCGATGGCGAAGGATTGCATAAGTGATAATTCCAATCAAAATTATCGTAGAATTAGGTCCAAGGAAAGTAAGGTAAGTAATTCGCATTGATGGAAGGATTAAATTTGTTGTAATTGCAATAAGGGCAGAAAAACCAAAAGCCAACGCCACATAGCGAATTTGTATTTGGTTAACCCCTGAAAATTTTCTTGCTTTCGTAAAAAGAACATGAAAAAACAGGCCAAAATATATTAAGTAATATAATAAAAATAGCGGATACATAAATCCATATGTTCTCATAATTCCATTAGCCCCAAAACTTACTTCTTTTAAAATTAAATTACTAAAAACACATATAGGGAAAAATATAATTGGAAACACAATAAGTCCCCATTGCACCTTAGAAATGGGGTTTATTTCTTTAGGAAAAACAAGGCTAAAAAATAATAAGAAAGCCGGAATAAAAGATGCGCCTAGAAATGCTATCTTGCCGCTTGTAAAAAGGATATCTAAGTCTGTATTATGCCAGAAAAAGATATAAACTCCTATTGTCCATAAAATGACTCCGCAGATTACTCCAAAAAATGAAAGATTAATCTTGTTTTTTACATTGTTTAGCAATACCATACTTCCCAAAGCCAGGTTTGCCAAAACCAAATAAAAAGAAAATAAAAACTTACCCCAACCAAGAATAAAAGATACAATTGTACCAGTAACTGCCAGGATTATGAATAAAAACAACACTCCGCGAATTAAAAAATTTTCTATGTTCAACAGCTTGTAATGTATAATGGCATATGTGATAAAAAAAGCCATAATAAGAGTAAAAGGAGGACCAATTGTAAAGAAAGAGGAAAACCCCATCAGTGGTAATATTAAACTAGCTATGCTTCCAAAAAAACCAGATGATACAATTCCAAAAAGAATATAAAAAATCTAGAGCTTCTCTATCCCTACTGACTTCAAATATTTGTAAAATAAATTGCCCAAGCCTAAAACAAAATAAACAATAAAATATACGCTATAAATTCTGTAAAGAGGCCCAAAAATTGGACCACCTAAAAACGGATAATTATAATCTTTTATTAATAATTGGCTTATCATTAAAGGGGTAAATAAAGAAAATAAAGAAAAAATCAATCCTGGCAAAAGACAAACCATTTTAATAGTATTTGAAAGTTTTCTTTCTTGTTTAGGGAAAATAAAGCTAAAGTACAATATTAAGCCCGCTATCATCCCAGATCCTACGGGAGTCATTCTCCTAAAAAAAATAGCCCAATCTGCAGTTTTTGCATTTAAAAATAAAAGAACACTTAGCGTCCATAAAGCAGAAGAGATGAGAAAATAACTAAAAACACGGGAAGGTTCATCTTTAGGATTTTTAAAATAAATGTATAAAGCCAATCCCAGGTTAAGTGCTAACGCAATCAACAAAAGAACACTATTAGAAATTACAAAAAGGGCCACGCTTGAAATTATATCGTTTTAATGAAAAAGCGTCAACCGTCCTTGACACCGTCCTTGGCGCGGCCTAAGTGTCAAGAAAAAGACTTTCGAGATACGAAAAAACCTATTCCATGGAAAGGAGCAACAATATGATTTTTCCAAAAACGTCTTATTATCAAAGCTCTTCTCGTCCATTTGGTGTACAATCCAGTAATAATCATCATATCGCCATTCTCTCTTTTTATATTATCACAAAATTTTGTAACAGCTGGATCTTTATGATAAAGACGTATCCCGTCATAGACAAGCCCGCCCAAAATAACTTTTGTTATTCCTCTCCAAACAGAGAATTTCTTGTCATATTCTAAAGTCTGACCTAATTTTTTGTGATATTTTTTTAGCAACCTTTCAATAAGGATGCTTTCTTCTTGCGTAGGGGATCTCATTGTTCTTACATTGGGGTAAATATTTTTTAAAAACTGCAATGACCCAACAATTCTATCTGCAGGAGTAAAGGCAAGAAGCCGAATAGTTCCATTACTAAGGCTATTATATTCTCTGGAAACCTCGTCAGTCATTCTTTCGTTAAGTTCAACAGACCACCTCGATCCTTGAACGCGAGGGTCAACAACGGTTCCGGAAAACCTAAAAACTCCTTCCTCCTCCTTTTTCATAGAAGCAAAACTTAAAATTTCACCATCCTTATCTATCAGGAGCGCTAACCTTTCCGCAGATTCTAGATAAGCATCTGTAACATACTTTGAAATAAACTCAATATTATATTTCTCTCCAAAAATTTCACCTTCTTTGCAAGTCACTGGAGTAAGACTTCTAATGAAAGCTTTCACCATCTTATTTTTTAATTCTTCTTTTTTTACAGGATCAAGCGCTATGGCAGGGGTCCTCATTATATTTAAACAAAATTCTTCTTTTTTGCCTTGTGGATTTCTTCTCTCTACCATTTTAAAAAAACTACCCGCAAGAAATGGCGTTAATTGAATCGAAGCCTTTGATATTCTTGATTGGGCTGAGCCCTGTGCCTTTGCCCTAACATTAGCAGGCGTTAATTGAAGGGTGTCTTTTGCTTCAGGAGTTGCCTCCTTTTCTTTATGCCATGTTGTTGGAATTTGAGTTGCTTTATTGCCTGAAATTTCTTTTGCTCTATTAAATACTTTTTCTACTAAAGCTAATAAAGTCTTTTCTAAGTCTGTTGGATTTGTATTTTTGCTTATCAAAACCCCCCTACTATCATCGGAAGTTAGCTCGCAGGTAATACCAAATTTCTTCTCATGATATATAATGCGTATTTTATCTTTTTCATCGATAGAAGAAGGAGGCAGATGTTCAAATTTGATACTATCTCTTATCATGTTTATAAGTTTTGAGTCAAGTTTAACCCAATCTTGCGTAGAAAATAAATCTAAAGATTGAAGCGACGCCCTTGATGCGCTTTCACTTATTCTAGGCGCAACCAAACTGACTTTAACCCTGCCGAAAAGAGCTGTTTCTAAGGATTCTTTAAATTCTGTGAACAATTCATGAAAGGTTTCTATTGAAGATAGATTGTCACAAAAATCTGCGGTTGCTCTGTTTATATGTGCAATCTGATTATAATACTTAAGCGTATTTGAGTCTTCCCAGTAAACTCTTTTATGGAAAACTAAATAGTCTACGGCTTTTTTTAGGAGCTCTAAATCAAACTTTTTAAAAAAGAAGTATTTTTCTGTTAAAAGGGGAGGTAGCTTTCCTTCGGCAATTTTTTGAGAATGGTTTTTTGTGTAAGCTTCAGCAATTTCTTGTAATGTATAACTGCGGGTTGGGTCGGCATTTGGGTCTATCAATCCAAAAATTTTCGAGGCTAAAATTTTGATTTGAGAATTTGAAATATTAGAACTTGATCCATTGCCGGAAAGATATCCGTCAGTAGGGGATGCGCTTTCAATTCTTTGTGATAATAATGGCATGTTTGATGGAGAAAAACATAATTTTGGATCAAATTGAACTCCATACAAGAGTGGAATAAAGCTTGGTAAATAATTTATTAAAACAAACCAATACAGCCCCTTAACTTTTTGTGGGAATTTGGGGTTGTAATCATAAGGAAATATGACATTTCGCGCTCCATTATTTAAGAGCATTATTCTTTGTTCGTTGCCTTTGTTTGCTGCCCAGGTTGCTTTGGTTGTAAGATTGGAATGCATAATATTTTTTCGTAATATCCTTCTAAAAATTGCAGGCAATAATATTTTTCGCGGATTTATGTTTGACTTTCTAGTCTAATAAGATTTGTAAGTTGTACATTTAGTTTATGCCCTGATTTTTTCGCGATAATTTTTGCCTTTAGATAAGCTTGTAATAACGCTAAATCACCTATTAAATCTAGGATTTTATGGCGAACCATTTCATCTTTGAATCTAGGCTTGTTAACATAACTGTTTTTACTTAGAACCAGAGCGTTTTTGGTTGATGCCCCTTTTGCAATTCCGTTTTTTTTAAACATTTCAACTTCTTCTATATATCCAAAAGTTCTTGCGGGAGCAACCTCCTTTATAAAATCTGTGTTTTTATTGTAAATGAAATGTTGTTTTCCAAAGGCGGGAAAATCGACTTCAAAATCTATACAAAATCCGTCGTAGGGAATAACCTTAATAGAACTTTCTCTCTCTTTTACTTCAATAGTTTTTTTAATTACTATAATTGTTTTTTTCTTTTTAAGTATTTTTATGCCGGCGCTTAACAATGCTTTTACAAAAAAAAGCGCGCTACCATCCATTGCAGGGGGTTCGGGTGTCGAAAGTTTTATCTCTAAAGAATCTATCCCTAGTCCATAGGCAGCTGCCAGGACATGTTCTATTGTTTGAATCTCGCCAAGGTTTGTTCCTCTGTTTGTTGTTGTGACATTATTAGAAGAAGCTTCAATTTCTTTATCTCCAAGTATAAAATTGATTTTACCCTTTTCTGAGGGTAAAAAACTGATTTTACCTTTTTCCCCGGAATGAAGGCCTATTCCTGATAAGGAAACTTCTTTCTTAATGGATTTAGATTGGTTCTCTTCTTTTGATTGGGACATTTACACCGTCTCCATACAATCTATAATAGCTGCGTATGAATTCTTCTTTAAGAACCTCTTTTGAATCCTTGTTTGTTACGGTTCGTTTTACGACGGTACGAAATGGCGCGCCCGAATGAATTATAGTTTTATACGATGTCGGAATATATTTCCCTCCATGGCTTGCCATATATATAGCGGGGCTTGAAAAAGTTACCTCTTTTGACGTCGGTGTCCCGTATATGCTAAAAGATAATTTATGATTAGTTGCGGTAGTTTTTATTAGAATCGGACGCCCTGTGTCATTTTGGAACTTAAAGTCGGCGGATCCTGGATAGACTGTAGCATCTCTCCCTAAGGGGTATATGTTAAAATAAAAAGAGTGGTTACGCCTGGCAATAACTTTTAAATCAGCCAGGGAGACTACATTATAAAGGGTTGTGGCAATTTGACATGTTCCTCCCCCATATTCAGGAACAAGCTCATTATTTGAGATGACAAAGGCTTGCCTGAACCCTCTTTGAGGAGAAAAATCTCCTATTTGTTCTGTTAGCGAAAAGATACCATCCGGCATTATTAATTTCCCATCAAGCCATGATGCAATAAGTTTTATATTGTGAATTCTATTTGGAGAATCATGAGAGCCAAAGTATGTTGTAAATGAGGCTATTTTATGTACGGGTGGCATTGAACGTAAGGATTCTTCTGTTATTTTTTGATCAAACGAGTATTCTACCTCCGCGGAGACTATATATCCTCCGTTTAACAACGCCCTTCTTAATTTTTCTAATGTTTTCTCAACATTTAGTTTTCTACTCGGGTTGTCTGGATAAATGTGGTATCCCCCTGTCTTTTCATCAAATTCTATTTTTGCATCTATTGCCGGGGCATTTATTTGTTGAGCCAATTCGGAAAGGATTGCTTCGGTCTTTGAAGGTGTAAATGAAAGGGAAGGAGTAAAAACATGATAGTGCTGGGATAACCGTTTTTGCAAACTAAGAAAATAATTTGTATTTTGAGGGAGCGAAAAAATGTTGTTTGCTGTTTTTTCTGAAAGATAGTAAAGCCCTAATTCTCTGGGCAAAAAAGAAAAACTCTCATCGGAACTGACCGAAAGAACTATAGAATGAGGGAATACCTCTGAGATAAAACTTCTATTTAACTTATCTACTACTTCTTTTCTGGTAAGCTTGGAAATATTGACTTCGCCTATAAAACTATTGGGAGGAAGCTTTTGATTGCTGATGATAAAATCAAAAGCCATTATTCCAGCCAAAACAAAGACTGAAAGTATAGCGAGTATAAATAAAAATTTTATTCCAGCTTGGCTATTCAATAATTTTAGTTACAGCTCCAGCTCCGACGGTATGTCCGCCTTCGCGAATAGCAAATCTCATACCTTCTTCTATGGCAACCTCTGTTATTAAAGAGACAGACATTTCTATATTATCTCCAGGCATGACCATTTCAACTTTATCTGGTAGTCCGATTTCTCCGGTAACATCAGTTGTACGAATAAAGAATTGTGGCTTGTAACCTGGGAAGAAAGGGGTATGTCTTCCTCCTTCTTCTTTTTTTAATACGTATACTTGAGCTTTGAATTTTGTATGTGGTTTAACAGTTCCAGGCTTTGCGGCGACCATCCCTCTCATAAGTTCTTCTTTTTCTATTCCTCTTAAGAGTAAGCCTACGTTATCTCCTGCCATCCCTTCATCCAGTGTCTTACGAAACATTTCTACTCCGGTAACAGTTACTTTTTTATGTGATCCTAAGCCGATTATTTCTACTTCTTCTCCCACTTTTACTATCCCTCTTTCAATACGGCCTGTTCCTACTGTCCCTCGTCCGGTAATTGAGAAGACATCTTCCACAGGCATCAAAAATGGCTTATCTATAGGTCTTTCAGGATCTGGAAGATAAGTATCTAAGGCATTTGCTAGTTCCAAGATGCACTTAGCTGCCTCCGGATCTGTTGGATTTTCCATGGCTTTTAAAGCTGATCCCCTGATGATTGGAATTTTATCTCCGGGAAATTCGTACTTTGAAAGTAATTCTCTGATTTCTACTTCTACAAGATCTATTAATTCAGGATCGTCAACCATGTCACATTTGTTTAAAAACACTACTACGTTTGGTACGTTTACCTGCCGGGCAAGGAGAATGTGTTCACGAGTTTGAGGCATAGCTCCATCTGCGGCGGAAACAACCAGTATAGCTCCATCCATTTGCGCTGCGCCTATGACCATGTTTTTTACATAATCTGCGTGACCAGGACAATCGATATGAGCATAATGCCTCTTGTCTGTTTCATATTCTACGTGAGCAATAGCAATTGTAATACCTCGAGCTTTCTCTTCAGGCGCGGCATCAATTTCATCAAATCTCTTTGCTTTTGCAAATCCCTTTTGCGCTAAAACATTTGTAATAGCTGATGTTAGGGTTGTTTTTCCGTGATCAACATGTCCTATTGTTCCTACATTCAAGTGCGGTTTTTTTCTTTCAAACTTTTCTCTTGCCATTATTTTTCCTCCTTAGAATTTTAGACATTCAACCTTATACTTTTCCTAGCATAATAAGTAGTTCGGACAAATGTTATATTATCAATAAAACTTGTTAATTGTCAAGATCAAATTTGATGTGATATTGTATTGCTTCTTGCTAGAGTTTTCTAATTAGTGTAGAATTTAACATAGAATTAAAGGTTATCAATTTATAATTTGAAGGGATTGGGACAAAATTGATACGTAATTGGCTCCAAAAAAAATGGTATAAATTTAAAAAGTACCGCTTTGCTTATTTTTTTGTGCTTCCTACTGTTATAGGAATGGTAGCTTTGCATTTGACTCCTATTCTGCAGGGAATTTGGATGTCGTTTCTTAAACTTAATCAATTCACTCTTGATCAATATGTAGGGGCCCCTTTTATAGGACTTAAAAATTATTATGATGTTTTGTTAAATTTTAAAAGCCCTATACGAATAGGCTTGTTTGACGCCGCTAGAAATACTTTTATTTACACCCTTGTTGTCACTTTCGGGACAGTTTTTCTTGGAATGCTGGTTGCGTTAATGGTTAACAGAGAATTCAGGGGGAAAGGGATGATTAGAACTCTCTTTTTGTTTCCGTGGGTTGTCCCTACCTATGTTACAGGTTTATTGTGGGGGTTTATGTGGCAGCGAAGTGTCGGAATAATTAATATAATACTTGTCGATATCTTGCATTTGTTGCCGGACAAGCCTTTTTGGTTAATAGGGCCAAATACAATTTGGGCGATTATTGTTCCTACAATTTGGAGATACTGGCCGTTTTCCATGCTTCTCCTTTTGGCTGGGATGCAAAGTATTCCGGAAGAGCTTTATGAGGCAGCTGATATAGACGGAGCTTCCGGATGGAGAAAGTTTTGGATGATTACTTTTCCTCTGTTAAGGCCGGTATGGTCCATTTTAATACTATTTGGATTGATATTTAATGTATACAGCTTTAATATAGTAATAATGATGTTTGGTTTTGGCGCCGGATTTCCCGGTGAGTGGGGGGATTTATTGATGACGAACATTTTTAGAAATTCGTTTATGCAATGGAATTTTGGTTCAGGGGCCGCGACCTCAGTTTTGCTTATGATAACTATGATTCTTATTGTGAATGTTTGGTTCTATTTTTATAGAAAAATTGAAGAAGAAAGTCGATGAATATAAAACTTATTTGATTATAAAAAATATGTAGTTACAACAAAAAGAAAAAGAGGACAACAGTGATTAATATATCATATTATGCAAAAAAAAGAATAAAAGATTACCTGATCCATTTTGTGATGTTGGTGATCCTTGTTTTTACTCTTTTTCCTATTTGTTGGATGATTTATACATCATTGAAAGAAAACACAGATATCCTTGTTGGTAAAATTCCATTATCCCATGCTCATAACAATGTTGTTGATATAAAAGTTGAGGGAAAAACCCTTTGGGTTTTAACCTCAGATGGGGGCATTAATAATCTTGACAGAAAAACATTAAATTCTAAAGGGCATGTAAGCGCTCAAACTATGTCAACAGACTTTTTGGTTGATAAAGATTATATTTGGGTCTCTTCAGCAAATCACGGATTATTAAGATATGATAAAAATAATTTAAAAACAAAAAAGGAGTTTGATCTCCGCCTCCCCAGCTTTGATAAGGCTAAGGTTGGGCCTACGACTCTTCATTCAAATGGCAACAATATTTATTTTACAATGAAGTATAAAGGGTATGAGCAGGTTGTCGAGTTTAATAAAAAAACAGAAAAAATTTCTAAAGTTTATACAGTTAAAAACATGTTTTCACCCTCTCAGATTCAATCTGTTTTAGCAGTTGGCAATAGTTTGTTTGTTGGTCTTGATACAGGGCTTATCGAAGTAAATAGAAAAAGTGGTCAAATCGTAAGATCTTTTTCTGTGATAAAGCATCTTCCTCTAGGAGTGGAAAGGATGGCGCAATTTTCAAGACTTGGCGATGAAATAATTATTGCGGGGAATAGCGGTGCTTTCCTTTTTAATATAAAGAAGGGAGAGATCGTAAAAAATGTTTATCCAAATGCTGTTTATGGTTTAAATGTTATTGGGGAGAGTATTTATATCGGGACAAACAGAGGTTTAGTGGAATATAAAGCCGGCGTCGATTTTAAAAAGATTTTTGCTAAAGAGTCTTTATTTCGCCAAATAAAACAAGGTGGAACGGTAATAACTGATTCATCTTTTACCCCTTCAGAAGTTATTGTTTTTGATAGAAGCGGGGATAAGCTTTACTTGGGGTCTACTTATGGACGTTTGTCTGAATATTCTTATGGGGCTAAAAAAATAACGGCAACAGCTGCAGCAAACCCCGGGCATTTGGTTGTTTCCTGGGTTAACTATGTTGATATGTGGAAGAATGTTGATTTCGGTTTGTATCTTAGAAATTCTTTTATAATTTGTGGGATATCAATGTTTTTTGCCATGATTTTTGCTACAATGGCCGCGTATGCTTTGTCCAGGTTTGATTTTCCCGGAGCCCGATGGATTTCTGTCGCAATTCTAGCAACACAAATGGTTCCGGGCATTATGTTTTTGATACCTATTTATTCTAATTTTGTTAAAATTTCAGATATGACTGGAATTCCTATAAAAGGGACATTTTATGGGATAATTTTTATGTATTCTATATTTTTTATACCTTTTTCTGTTTGGATTTTGAGAGGATTTTTTGCTGCGATTCCGATAGAGCTTGAAGAGGCTGCCCGAATAGATGGTTGTTCTCCCCTTCAGGTTTTTTGGCATGTGGTTTTACCCCTTGCAATCCCTGGAATTATAGCGACAGGTATTTATATCTTTCTTACAGCTTGGGATGAGCTTATTTTTGCTTGGGTTTTGACATCAGCAGATACAATGACAATCCCTGTGGGAATTAGAAACTTTGTGGGGAATTATCAAAACAGATTTGATCTGATAATGGCTGCTGCAACCGTTGCGACTGTTCCTGTTATGATTCTTTTCTTTTTGTTGCAAAAACATATTGTTAAAGGTCTTACCGCAGGGGCGGTTAAGGGGTAGTTGTTTTTACGTGAAATTTATTTATTACTATTTAGATAAACAGATGGAGGAGGTGAAAACAGTGAGAAAGCTTATTATTCTTTTTGTATTGATTTTTGTTTTGTCTGCTGTATCGTATGGTTTTGGAGAGAATAAATCTTCAAATAGTTCCTCTAAAGCTTCTTACCCTTATTTAATCGATGGGTTTGCAGATGGGAATTACAATGAAGGACCGGAATGGTTTGTGTTTGATAATATCATTCCTACGGTGGTTTCTAACTCAATGTTGCCCCAGAATAATATCGAAGTTGGAGAATATTCTTTAAATATTGTTGGGACAGCAAAGAATTGGTATGTTGGCGGAATGGGAACCGTTTTGGGGATAGATGCCACCAAATATAATTCTCTTGAAATGAATGTTTATGGTAACGGAGAGGGTTCTGGTCTTTTAAAGATTGAACTATACGATGATGATAACGGAAATGATGAGATCGAAGTTGACAAAGCATGGAAGCCTACAGAAGATGATTTATGGAGCTATGAATTGACAATTGATTGGAAAGGCTGGAAGCATGTGTCTATGCCTTTTACTGAATTTGCCAATACAGGCAGAGGGAATGGAATTTTTGATCCCAACCTGACTGGTGGATCTAGCGGATTGAATAAAATGCAATTAATTGTAGTTGCGAATCAAGAAGACGGAGCTGTTGATTTTAATATAGATTCACTTGAATTTGGTCTTTCTTCTTCTGAAAGTGAAGGCATGTGATAGTTTTTTGATGTGTGGATAAGGTTATAGTTGTTTATCTGAAAAGGCACAGGCATTTTTTGCTTGTGCCTTTTTGTTTGTAGTATATTTTGGCGCTGTTAGGAAGAGGGAGTATTTTTTCTTCGAATAATTTCTAAGTACACCATTAATACAGAAATATCAGCGGGGGATACTCCTCCTATTCTTGAAGCTTGGCCCAATGTCAATGGCTTTTTTTCTGATAATTTTAATCTTGCTTCTTTAGATAAGGTTGTTATTGAATGATAGTCAATTAAGTCAGGGATTTTCTTTCCTTCCAGTCTTTTCAGTTTTTCTGCATGCTCAATTTGTCTTTTTATATAACCCTGATATTTTTTTGATATTTCAATCTGATTTTTAACTTCTTCTGATATAAGATTTTCTTTTTCAATAGCATCCTTCTTTACTAGAAAAGCATTGTAACGGTCTTTTGATATTAAGCCGATATTGTACCCTTTTTCTGTTAATCGTAAATCCGCATTATCTTGCCTTAGAAGTAAACGATATTCTGACCGTGCCGTTAGCATTCTATAAGGCTCATCTATCTCTTTTGTTATCAGATCATCAATTAATGTTCCGATATATCCTTCATCTCTTCGAATAATAAGGGGGGGCTTGTTTTTAATTTTCTTTGCGGCATTAATTCCTGCAATTATGCCAAGAGCTGCAGCCTCTTCATATCCGGATGTTCCGTTTATTTGTCCTGCGCAAAAAAGCCCGTCTATTTTTTTTGTTTCCAGGGAATATTTTAACTGTGATGTGGGAATATAATCATATTCCACAGCATACCCGGGCCTTAGTATTTCTACGTTTTCTAATCCGGGCATTGATTGCAACATTTCTAGTTGTACGTCTGCAGGGAGGCTTGTATTTAACCCTTGAGGATAAATTTCCATTGTATTTCTTCCAGTTGGCTCTATAAAACATTGATGTTTCTCTTTTTCAGCAAAACGGACAACCTTATCTTCAATTGAAGGACAGTATCTAGGGCCGATCCCTTTAATTTTCCCTTGATATAAAGGCGACCTGTTTAAATTGTTCCGAATTATTTCGTGTGTTTTTGATGTTGTCCATGTTAAATAGCATGGGATTTGGGGAAGCTGTTGTTGTGGATTTTTCGGGACTTCTAGGCCATATTGTTTATATTCCCAAACAAAGGAAAACATTTTAGGAGGCTCATCTCCCGGTTGTACTTTCATTTTAGAAAAATCTATAGATCTTTTATTAAGTCTTGGAGGAGTTCCTGTTTTTAATCTTCCAAGTTTTAATCCGATTTTTTTTAAGCTTTCAGAAAGTTTTTTTGCGGGAAGTTCTCCCGATCTTCCCGCTTCCTGGTGGTTCATTCCTGTATGGATGACACCGTTTAAAAAAGTTCCGGTAGTTATAATTACTGTTTTACTTTCATAGATAATACCTAGAGCGGTTTTAACTCCTTCTATCTTTCCATTTCTTGCAAGTATTTCATCTACAATATCCTGTTTAAGGTCAAGGTTTTTTTCTTCTTCCAGGATGTTTTTCATCACAAGATGATAGAGGTCGCGGTCGGATTGAGCTCGCAGGCTGTGTACAGCATCTCCTTTAGTGGTATTTAATGTTTTCATTTGTAGAAATGTCAAATCGGCGGAAATCCCGATTTGCCCTCCCAGGGCATCAATTTCTTTTACCAGTTGGCTTTTTGCCGGTCCACCAATTGCCGGGTTGCAGGACATAAGGCCTATGGTATCTAGGTTTATTGTCAGAATAAGCGTTTGGCATCCTAAACGGGCAGAGGCTAAAGCTGCTTCAATCCCGGCATGACCGGCCCCAATTACTATAATGTCGTATTTTTTTGAATGGATATTTTTTGATGACATATCTATAAAGCCCGATTATTCATATTTGAGAAAAATTTCAACAGTCTATCTACCATTGGCTCCGTTGTGATTAATCGGGGTAAATAAATTATATCATGATTTTTCCCACCACGCCCTAAGACGGAGTTAATCGTAAAACCTCAACTATTCTCAGACATAATGAACCCCGATTATTCACCCCGATTAGGAAATCGGGGTTCATACCTGGGAAAATTTTCAACACTCTGCTAGAATTCTGTTCGTCTATGAATCATCGGGGGAACTATTTTTTTGAGTGAAATTTTTTAAAAAACATGCTGAAGATAGACCATAATGAAATCAGTGGATTTTTCAATTATTTGCGAGGAGGTTTTTATTTATGGTTGAAGCTGTTACACGAAGGCCGCATATTGGAAGGGATTTCTTCCGTGGAGTTATAGCGTTTCATCAAGGGG
>MEUA01000026.1 GCA_001771505.1 candidate division WOR-1 bacterium RIFOXYB2_FULL_36_35 | reverse complement strand
GTCTGAATGTTGGGTGAGGGCTGTTGTCTGTGATACATAAAAGAGAAAGTCAGGATATGTTACAAACTTTACATTTCCTCATTATATGTAGAAGTCAAAAGACAGGATGGATGGGTTGAGGGCAAACTTCGCAAAGCAGGTAGGGGAAATGTGCATGCTTATAACAATTATTTATTCAATAGTGGTATAATATTTTATAATAATTGCGCAAAATCATAGGAGGAAAAAATGAAAAATATAATAGAAGATGTAAAACTATCAATTCAATTAGAAGAAAAAGGATATGATTTTTATATAAAAACCGCAGAGAAAACCGGAAATCCACTTGCTGGATCAACGCTACAAAGCCTGGCTGAAAGAGAATTGATACATATAGAAAAGATTAAAGAGTTCTACAAAAACTTAACAGGTGAAAAAATACTAAGGAGTGATTGGCTGAAAAATGTTGGAGTTGCTCCAAGCAAAAAAAGTCTTATAAAACCTATTATAGAAAAACTAAAAAACAATCTTGAGAAAAAATTTGAAACAGATAAAAATATAAATGAAGCCTATAAAATAGCAGAAGGACTAGAAACTGACAGCTATAAGCTCTATACAAAAATAGCAAATAGCACAGATGATGAAACTGCCAAGAAATTTTACACAGCTCTGGCTCAAGAAGAAAAAGAACATTATGCAATTCTGGACGAGACTCTTGAATATTTAAATAACCCGGGCGACTGGTTTAAAGCTAAAGAGAGATGGATAGTTGAAGGCTGAAACCAATGTGCGCCACGAAGGAATCGAACCTTCAACCTTGACATTAAGAGTGTCCTGCTCTGCCAATTGAGCTAGTGGCGCAATATAGTTTATAGCTAATGGCTCATAGCTCATAAAACTAAGCTTATAATAAGATTTTATCGTAATTATCAAGCATTTTCAAGAAAGCTATTTTCTACTATATGTATGATATAATTATATTGTATTGCTTAGTTATAAGCCATAGGCTATTAGTTATTTGCTAAACGCGCGGGAGTAGCTCAGTTGGTAGAGCTCTAGCCTTCCAAGCTGGAGGTCGCGGGTTCGAGTCCCGTCTCCCGCTTTTTTAACAGACAACTACATCCCACATATCAGATGTTACAGAAGAAACAAACTTCTGGAAATAATCTTCGCCAAATTCTTTTTTATACACATCAATCTCTTCCCGCCTGTATTGCATATCCTCATAACTTAAGTAAAGAGGAATCCCTAAAACCTCACAAGCCATTATTTTCATAACTTTGTTATACAACAACCTGACAAAATCAGGCGGGTTTGCGCCATTTAACGAACCAGAGACAAAAAGAATGCTCTTTTCAAAGTCTTCATATCTCCCAGTAAAACTATATATATTTATAGAATTATTTTCTCTATTGCTATCAATCCGATCAGCAAGATTAAGACATAATCTTTCACGCTCGCTAAAAACTTTAGCATCAAAAGTATTGATTCTAGTAAAAGATCTGCCGGACATGTGTCTTAAGCTTTCAAAGAATTTTCTAAGTTGATTGCTCTTATAAACGCATTCAAAATCAATCGGATTAGGTCTGGCATAATACGATTCATAAGCAAGATAAAATGGGTAAACCATATTTCTAACACTCTCTTGATCAAATTTATCACGATATACAGAATTGGTTAAAAAAGTATTACTAAAAGCATTATATGCCGATGTCATATCACAATGATTGAGCCACAACGGTTTATCCAAAAACCTGCAAAGGACTATTTTCATTAAAGCGCCATTCAACCCTTGCATCCGCGTTTCCATAGCCTTGGCATATGCGGCGCCCGCACCGGATCGGCTCAATATTCCGAGCCTTACATCCAATTTAAAATCTTCAAAGTTTCTGGCATATTCTCCCAGTTTTGTCATATTGACCGAACCTTTATCGTCAAAAAGATTAAGATCCAAAAGGATGGAATAATCTTCCTCGCTAAACATCTCTTTTCTAAAAAGCCCGTCAGGTGTCCATATTTCCCCATCACGAACAATTTTTCCTGTAAAAAAGCCTACTCTTTTTATATATTCCGGCCAACTATGATGGCCCCCACCACAAACATCCCCATATGAAATACGATTTTGAAGCTGGGCCCTCTCCAGGATCGCAAGCTTCTCTTCACGGGTAAGCGCCCTTTCTGCAGGAGGAGACACCTTTTTTCCGCCAGGGGAAACAACCTGCGCAGCAAAGAGAGCAGCATCATACCCCCTCCTTAAAAGATCCCGCTCTTGTTCAACAAGACTCCATAACAAGTTCTCAAATCTGCCATCTTTTACAACAGCTGGAAACCGGCTTGCAACAATAGGGAAACCAAAATCTTTGGCCATTTTTATAAAAGCTTCCATTTCATCAGTAGCCAAGGAATCTTTTAAAGCCAAAAGCTTTTGAAATAATATTTCAGCTGTTACTTTTTTTTTTGGCAAGTCTTGCAAAGTAAATGATATAACTTTTTTGTTAAACATATCTATACTCTTATTTTTTTTCTTCTTTATCGTTCCCCGTTAAATTTGATAAAGCCTCGACCGTCCGAATCTCCCAAGAGAAGACTATTTTTTATTTCAAGCAACCTGTCATCTCTCCAAAAAAATCGTCTCCATTCAGAATTAGCCAAAGGAGCCCTTGTTTCAGGAATAAATTTATCTCCCCAATTTTCAGCAAATAGAATTTCAGGAGCAAGAACTTTTATCTCAGAGCCAAACTTCCTATGCAACACAACCTTAGTCTCCGCCATAACAGTTCCCCATTGTAGATAACTTGTATCTCCTAAAGATGAGTGATAAGTAAAAACATTAACTGTCACATTTGGATCTCGTTTTAGTCTTTCAAATAAAGATAAGCAAGCATGAAATTCTTTTGTTCCATTTTTAAAGTGATTGTCTTCACTTACAGCAACGTTAAAAACCGTAGCCATCTCTTCTCTTCTATCTTGGTAAGATAAACAATAATCACTAATGCCATATTTTTGTCTATATTTATCCGTAAAAGTAGTATATAGGTCGCTAATCATTTTTTCCGTATCTATTAATCCTTGGAATAAATCAACTGGCGCACTCTCTATATAAATAGAAGGGAGACCCTGAGTTTCGCTCATAAATAAAGGCATAAATTCTGGGACTTTAGACCCTAAAACAGTAAACTCTCTAAGATGAGTCACAGAAACCGCAACATGGTTTAATCCTCTCATCCCCCAAAGAGCCCTGGGCCTATCTTTTAAAATTTGCATAACACCATAAAGCATCCTGTCAGCATAAGTCTTCCTGTTTTTACTATCTGATATCCTATCTAACAATCCGTTGACTACCACCTCTCGGCCAGTAAGTCTTTTTGAATGCCCATGAATTGTGGTATGCATTTTTACTCTATTATAAACCTCATCAATATCCATCCCTTCAGCTTCTGTTAAAGTTCTTTTTAGATCATCCATCGTCTTTCCTATAACAGTAAATCGCTCCCCCATCCCCTGAACTCCAAGCCCCATCTCCTGATTTATTTTAGGAAGCCCCATATCCTTTGCTATTCTTCGAACCGACTCTTTAGAAACAGACTCACTGCTGTCTACCAAATCAACAAGTGTCGGAAGATCAGGTTCGCCTGTAAAAACATAATAAAAATAATAGATATCTTTCCAGTTTTCATAAAGCTCACGATTTTGTCTCAATAATGAAACTAATTCACCCGTTACATCAAAATCAAATTTATAAGCATTAAGAGACTGCGAATATTGAGGATGCAAATCAACATTAAAAGTCGCTTTCATCATAAGAGTCATAGCCTGAAAATATGTTTTTAGTTCTTCTGAATCTTCATAATGGCCTACTGGTTTAGACAGTTTATCCGCCTGCACTCGCTTAGCCCTCGCCTCCGCCGCGGCAGTTACCTCTTTTAACGGATCGATAATTTTAAGAACCGCCCCCAACAATTCCTTTGCCCCTACCCCTTTTGCTTTGCCATATAAACCCGCTACTGTATCTTTTAATAGAGGAAGCAAAATCTCTGCCTCAAGACCCATGAGAACTTCTTGATGCGCTAATTTTATACTTGGAACTACGTAAGAAACAGGAAGAAATAATGAAAGCCCATCATCTATACTCTTTCTCACAAACTTTTTATCCGCATCTGATACCAAAGGTTTTATTACTCTCTGCCTTGTTACCTCATAGCCTTTCAACATATTCGAATTTCTTGCTAACAAATATGACACAGCTATCAACTCCTTAATGATTTAAAACAACCCACTCACACTCTATAGTTTTCTCTCAAAATACACCCGAAAATTTCAAGTGATTTTAACCTGCACTATTGATATAATTTTAATCGTGAAAAGGTTCTTTATCATCATAATGTTTTTTTTAACACTCTTCTCCCTATGCCAAGCTGAAGAAAAAATACCCGTCAAAATAAAATCGGATAAATTAAAATATATAGAAAACTCAAGTATTATAGAAGCCTTAGGCTCTGTCGAAGTAAAGTTTAAAGAGGTTGTAATCTTCGCTGACAAACTTATTCTAGACTCAAAAACAAATATTGTAACTGCCGAAGGAAATGTAAAAATGAAAGGGGCTGACTATAACGCATTATCATCATCTGTCACATACTCAATTGATGATGATAATGCATCATATAATAACTTTAAAACAACAGTCTACCCTGAGAATATAAAGGGTCCGCTTTTTTTATCGGCTGATTACATAGATGACAACAAGGCCGACATGGTTGGAGAAGAAGGGACAGTCACAACATGTAATTATAAAGATCCCCATTATTTTACAGCCGCACAAAAAATAGAATACTATCCTAACGACAGAATTATAGGCCACAATGTAACTTTTTATGTAAAGGATATCCCCGTTTTCTGGAGTCCGTATATGATATACGATCTTAAACAAAAGAGAAGGAGAAATTGGTCTTTCGGTCATAATGAAGTCGAAGGAAATTTCATTAAAACATCATGGGGATATCCGGATGGTCAAATCTTTCTAGACGAGATGGAGAAAAAAAGTTTTGGGCAGGGATTTACCTACGAATACAAAAAAGAGAACTACAACGGAGATATTTATGTTTATCATATAGAAGAAGCAGACACCCATTTATCTGATTATGTAATAAAGTTCGAACATGCCATTCAACTTTCTCCTTCAACAAAGATAGGCCTTAACCATTCATCAACCACAATATATCAAATCCCTACAGGAAGGCTCAACCAATCAACATACAGTATCGCACTTAACCATAAAAGCGATAAAACCTTAAATTCTTTATTAAATGTCTACGATTACCGCCAGGCAAACCAGGAGATTCTTAATTTTCAGACAAATTATGCAAAAGAGACTCTAAGCAGTTCGTATGCTTTAAATATGAACCAAAATAAAACAGCCCCAAGAAATATAAATATTGCTGAAAAGCTTTTTCATCAGCAAAATATTTTTGGAGACAAAACCAGATTAACCCTTAATGCCGATTACCAGAATTTCATTAAAAACGCGGGTGAATACGGAAATGAACTTTTAACTCCAAAGGTTGAAATATCGCACATCGAAGATTTTTACAATATTCAATACATAGAAAACTGGCATATGGACTTGGACCGTAATTTATATGCTAAAGACAATAATGATACATATGTGGAATCTCAACCTGAACTTATAATAAATTTTAATCCCGTAGACCTTAACCTGTTTAATCTTTCAACCTCCGTCAATTACGGGCGATTCCATGAAATAGCTTATGTTCCAAGCCTCCAAATAAACCGCGATTACACTACAACCAGGTATAAAACATCATTTAACGCCAATAAGCTTATAATACTAGGGTCAACAACATTTAATATCAATGCCGGCCTCGATCAATTCTTATACGAGCCGGGGGACGCTTTAAATTCTTTCAGAGAATCATATGGTTTAAATTCTCAAGGTTTTGATTTTTTAAAAAATGAAACCAATTACAGGCGCGGGATATCAGACGGAAATTCTCCGTTTTTCTTCGATAAGGCATCAACAAAATATAATGATCTTAAAGACATTTTAACTTTTTATCATTTAGACAAATTTGAATGGAAAAATGAATGCGGATACAATTACGAAACACAAAAATATTTTAATTACGACACAAATTTAAATCTAAAGCCAATAGAACCGCTAAATTTAAACTGGCGTTCAGGGTTTAACATTGAAACCCAAAAATATCTGGAGCTTATCTCAACTGCGACATTAAATCTTAAAGATAAATTATCGGTTGAATTCTCATCCGTCAACGACTTAAACATCGGAGGTTTTAAACAAGGGAGTTGCCTGATAAATTTAGAAACACAAGATGAAAACAACTGGCAAAATCACTGGAACTTCAGATTGGGCTTTGTTTATGATAATTTATCAAAATATTTTATGCTCAGAGATTTGATGATAATAAAAGACCTCCACTGCTGGGAAGTAAAATATACTTATTCGGATTACAAGAAAGAATACGCTATAATGTTTACGCTTAAAGCGCTTCCCAATGAACCTTTTGGATATACCGAAGGAAGAGGTTTTTACTTTGACAGTTTTGAAAAAGCATTAAAAGAGGAAACAAGCAATGAGTCACCTCAAAGATATTAACAAACTGCAAACAATGGACAAGAGACAGGCCATAGTCAATAGCAGGAAGTCTGTAGTCTGTTTTCTAATAATCCTAGTCTTGTTTTTGGGCGGTTGCTCGCGAACAGTCACCCAAATGCCATCTCTAGGAAATGAATTATATGTAGAAATCAATTTAGAAGGGACAGCCAATGTATCAAACAACCGATATTTTGTAATATTTTCAACAATGGAGTCTTATCAAATCCCCCTCCCACCACCCGATAGCATAGATGAATTTTTAGAGCCTGGAAATGATCCACAACCGGGGTTGACAACAAAAGAAAGCTATTATACCAAATATTATTCCACCTGGAATGCCTATGTCGTTATTGACAGTTTTGGCTATAACTTTGTAAAGGGCCCATTTGTCTTTGGCACAGAATCAACACGGGAGATTATTTCAACTCTCGGAAGCTTAACAAACAAACTGGCTTTTAAAGTTAATCTTGAAAAAATCTTTGGTACAAACATACCAAATAATGTATATTTTGACATAGTTTCGGTTGATTATCCGACAAACTCGGAAAAAATATTAAAAGACAGAATTTCCCCCCCCGTTTACGATTTTGCAACAATAAGCGGAACAGTTGTAACACAAAGTGATATTGATGATCCCAAGATAACTACTTCATTAGACATTAAAACCTGGATGGTTAGATTAGAATGAGCCTAATCTATGCAATCACTTCAGGGCTGTTACTCGCAAGCGCTTTCCCAAAGTCAAATTTTTCTATAATAGCCTGGGTGGCCCTCGTCCCATTCTTTTTTGCAATAGAAAAAAGCAAAAACACAAGAGAGGCAGCCGCTTTAGGTTTTACTCTGGGAATGACACTTTTTAGCATAAACTTTCTGTGGATCAATTCCCTCTCTTTATATGTCGGCAAATGGGCATACCTGGCTTGGATATGCTTAGCTATTTTCCAATCGATCTTCCTACTCATCTATTCTTACATTATAAAACGTTTTAACATAACTCTTTCTATCTGGGGAGCATTTTTATGGATTCTAATTGAAATTATAAGAGGAATGGGCAATTTTGGCATGCCTGGAGGTGTAATCGCTTACTCCCAAACAATATTCCTCCCTATTATTCAGATCGCTTCATTCACAACCGCTTATGGTATCTCTTTTTTGATTATATTGTTTAATATCAGTCTTACAAAAATTATATTCCAAAAAAACAAAAAAGGGACGCTATCTCTTTTTCTCCTATCCTTAATATTAATTTTCGCTTCAACAATTTATGGGTTTATCCAATTAAACAAACCAATCAATAATAAAAATACAATTAAAATAGCTTCAATTCAAGGAAATATCCCCCAGGAAAAAAAATTAGATCCGGACTTTAATACGGAAAATCTAAACATCCATAAAAAATTAACACTCAAAGCGGCAAAAGAAGCCCCCGATATAATTATCTGGCCGGAGACCAGCATTCCTGTGTATTTACTGCACAATAAAAAATTTCTAAACGAAATAAAAAATCTGGCAAAAGAGACAAACTCATATCTTATAATCGGAACTCCACATTACGACAAAAACCATAAAATATATAATTCCATGGCAGTTATTTCTCCCTCTTTTGAAGTTGTAAGCCGTTACGACAAACAACAATTAGTTCCGTTCGGGGAATATCTCCCCTTTAGATTTTTTCTTTATCCTTTTTTAAAAAATACTGGATACTATGAAGGCGAATTTGCAAGAGGGAATGGCGCTATTACTATTAAAATAAACAATTTAACAATCGCGCCGGCAATATGTTTTGAATCCACATTTCCTTTTTCAATCAAAAGAAGAACAAAAGAAGGAGCCAATATTATTATTGTAATCACAAACGATGCGTGGTTTAAAACATCTTCAGCCCCTTATGAACATTTCAACCATGCTATTTTCAGGGCTATAGAAAATAGAAAATTTGTCGTTCAGGCAGCAAATACAGGAATATCCGGATTAATTGATCCTTGCGGACGAGTCATCAAAAAACTCGGATTAAACAAAAAAGGGTATCTAGTATTTAACCCCAATTATTAGGAAAAATCAGAAATCAACCCCAATCATAAATCTCTAATATGGGACTGTTGCGAAATATATAATTTCTGTATTTTAAGGCTTTCGCAACAGTCCCATTATGCAACCGCCGGGATAATAAGCTCCTCTGTCTGTCTGTTTACCTCTTTAAAATCCAATAAAGGACCCATAAATAGTAAAGCAGTCGAATCATCAAGAAGATTTAATTTTCTAAGAAAATCCTGCCCCCCCCTAATTCTTGTAATTACATGATCACTGGCCCCTTTTTCTAAAGTATCAGCAATCTCTTGTTCTCTTAATACAATTCCATCGGTGTAAAGCAATGAAGCGCTTCTTTTAGGGTTTTTTGTATCAAGAAAAGGGATAAAAGAGAGAATAACCCTTATATTCTGGTTACTGAATGGATAACCTAGTAGAGAAATTAACGCTTTACTCTCAGGATCTTCGTCTCCTCTTAACTCAAATCTCTCCTGTTGTATCTCTTCCGGACTGTACCAAACAGCAGCATCTTCTCTATTTTCCCAATATAATACATGATCTAAACCGAGAGAAAGACGCTCTTCTTCTTTGCCTGTACGGTTTATCGCGATTATCGGGGAATCACCTATTCTCGCATATAATATTCCGCTTTGTGAAACTAATATTGCAGAAAACGTTGTTACTCCAGGGATGTTTTCATCAACCAACTTTCTTTGCACGCAAGAGATAAGCTCAAACATTAATTGATTATTAAATTGTTGCAATTGATTTAATGTCAGAGCGTACATAGTTTCTTTAAAAAATTCGATTGCTTTAAAAGATGTCAGTTCCGACTTTTCCACGCTCGATACTCCATCAAGGATCAATCCAGCGGCAAAATGGTTTCCCTTTATTTCTCTATGAATATATCCGGCAGCATCTTTGTTTATATCTCTTCTTCCAATATCAGAAAAAAGCAAAAATGTTCCCAGAGGACTTTCTCTTCTTATAATCGGAGATTTTCTTCTCTCCTGTCTCTGTATAACAACAAATTTATTTTTTATTGATAAAGTCATAAATAATCCCCCTTGTAATTTCTTTATTCAATATCGTTCAAGAAAACTGCAGAATTTCACACGTTATTTATATAATCGGGGTTAAGAAAGATATCTCTCTCCTAATACAACAGCAGCATAATCATCAATAGGTCTTGGAGGAACAAGTAGTGAAACAGGAATAATTCTCATAAACCAAGCAGGAGGATTGTCCTTATAATATCTTTTTTTAGCATCTAAGGTTGTAAATTTTTCAGGGATAAAAACAATATCAAACGGCAATTCCATTTGAGATAACTCTTGTTTGATTTTTTTAGATCCCGTCCCCTCCCCTATAACAACCCGAGAAACAGCATATTTTGCAGCAAAAGAGATAAGTTCATATTTTAACATCTCAACATTAACTATCTTTTTATCCAATATGTTTAATGCGTAATCAAGCACTGCCAATCCACATTTTTTAGTCCCCGGATCGACAGCCATTATTATCATTGTTCAACCTTAAACCTGATATTAAGAGGACCTATAGTATAAATATCATTTTTTGCCAAAATTTTTACTTTAACAGCCCTCTTTTCAGCTTTTATTTCTTTTACGGCATCAAAAATTTCAGAATATGAGAGGCTGCCGAAAGATCCAGAGACATCAGGTAAAACACCTTTTCGTGTCGCGGAAAATCTAGCAGTAGACAAAAGATCCTTAAGCTTCTCCTCTATCTCTTTCTGGGGTTCATCTCCAGAGAAAATAAGGTTAATAAGTTCTTCATCTTTTTTATAAATTAACTCGTTTGAAAAAACCTCGATTTTCACCAAAAGATCAGAACCTATTGTTACATTTTCCATCGATTTTATCCTTAAAACAACATCCCCTCGACTATTTGTCAAAAAAGAGACTGCTGCGTCAAAATCAGATTTATCCACATCAACATTAGGAATAAGGTATTGTTTAACATCTTTATCCAAACTTTTTAAAATACCCCTAATTAATACCTGAGCCTGATTAAGATCAACATCAGCTTTAATTAACTCAATCGAAATTATCTCTCCCGCACCGAAAATGACTGTTCCCATTTTTTGTTTATCTATTTCCATGCGAAGTTTATCTCGAAGTCTTTGAAGATGTAACTTCTCTTTCTCAAGCTCTTCTTTTTGTCTTTCCACGGAGTCAAGATTATTTCGGACTACAACTAAATCATTTTTCTGCTTATCAAGCTCTTTTTTTGTAACAGCCAATTCATCTTTGTTTTTTTTTATCAACAACCTAAGCTCTTCCAGCCCAAACAAAGTCGTACGAACATCCTTTGACAGAAAAATCAGCGTTGTAAAAGTTAAGCACATAATAAGAATGCCCGATAAAACAGTAAAAATTGTTGCAGTATGCCTGGGTCTCAAATTAAAAAGAGAAAGCCGTTTCTTTCCAAAAAACCGCCCTATGCGATTGCCTACAAAAGCAATGATACCAGACAAAACAACTAAAATAAATATGATTCGAAAAGCAAAACTATAGTTCATGCTTGAGCTGCCCTCGACAAGAAAAGATATCCCAAACCAAAAGTTGCAAAGTTGGGGATCCAGGCCGCCATCCATGGAGCTATCCACTCAAGCTCCCCCAAAGCAATAGAAAAAAACATTAAAACATAATAGACAAATATAACTATAATGGAAAAACCAAGTCCGACAGAAGAGGAAGCCCTTCTGGGAGATAATCCAAGGGGAGCTCCTAAAAGAGCAAAAACCAAGCTTGCAAAAGGTATAGCAATTTTCATATTAAGCTGTATTTTAAAATCGGTGACCTTAACCCCCATTTTTTCTTTAAGCTTTATAAAATCGCCAAGCTCCGCAATATTCATATCATCAGGAGATTTATCTCCTATTGAAAAATCCGCGGGAGTATATTTGATTGAAATATATTGTTCGTCAAATTTAATTAAATGTTTATACTCACCAATATCAGACAAAAGATAAACGACGCCATCTTTAAATAACCATTGATTTTTTTGTCCATCCCATTTCGCGGTGCCAGCATTTATAATTTGGGATAATTTCCCTGACGAAAACTCAGAAACAACAACCCCCTCCATTTCATCTCCAACCATTTTTTGAGCGTAAAAAATCCGCTTTAAAACACCGTGTTCCATTTCCGGGACAAAAACATTCTCCTGCATCTTCACATTTCGTTTCGTAGCTGTTTGAATCATCAGGTTTTTTACTTTTTTATTCGACTCAGGAACAACAATTTCATAAAAAGCCAATGTTACAAAAGAAATTAAAATCCCAAAAATCAAGACGGGAACCATAAGCCTGTACAAAGAAATACCAGAAGATCTAAAAGCAACTATTTCCGATTCTTTAGAAAGCCGGCCAAAAGCAAGAAGTGTCCCTAAAAGTGTAGCCATTGGGAAAATATAAACAACTACAGAAGGAAGGCGAAAAACAAAGACCTGCAAAGCAGTAAATAAAGACATCCCGTGCATAACAACAGCCCTGACCAATTCAAAAAGAACCATAGAAGCCGACAAAATCAAAGAAAAGGACAACAATCCAAATAAAAATGGATCCATTATTTCTTTTAAAATGTATTTATCAATTATCTTAAACATATAAATATATTAAAGAATAAACTGATCGCCTAAATAAAACTTTTTAGCCTCTTCTGACTGTGCAATAGAATTTGAATCTCCGGAAACTAAAACCTGTCCTTTATGCACAATATAAGCTCTATCAGTAATAGCTAAAGTTTCGCGAACATTATGATCAGTAATTAAAACACCAATTCCTTTATCTTTTAAATACCTGATTATATTTTGTATATCACCTACAGTTTTTGGGTCAATACCTGTAAACGGTTCATCTAACAATAAAAAGGCGGGGTTGGTCGCCAAAGCACGCGCAATTTCAACTCGTCGCTGTTCTCCTCCAGACAGGGTATAAGCTTTTTGTTTTCTTAAACGGGTTACTCCAAATTCATCAAGAAGAGATACGAGTTTTTCCTCATAATCAGATTTTTTTATATAAGGCATAAGCTGCCACAAAATAAAAATATTCTCTTCCACTGTAAGTTTTCTAAAGATTGAAGACTCTTGAGGAAGATACCCTATCCCCATTTGTGAACGCCTGTGCATGGGAAGTTTTGAAATGTTTTTATCTCCAAGATAAACTGTCCCTAAATCCGGTTTTACAAGCCCGACGCACATATAAAAGGTTGTAGTCTTTCCCGCCCCGTTAGCCCCTAAAAGCCCTACAATTTCCCCTTGATTTACTTCAATAGAGATCTCGTTCACAACACGAACCCCGTTATAAATTTTAACCAGTTTATTGGTCTTTATAAACATAACCCCTCCTGCTAACTAAATTTTAACCCCGATTATTCACCCCGATTAGGAAATCGGGGTTTACTCGTGTATGAATAATCGGAGTTAAGTGGTAAATGCTATTAATTCACATAGTTTTTTATATGCCAAACCAGAATCTATCGATTCCTTAGCCAAGTTAATTCCTTCATGCATATCTTTTGCAATGCCACCAACAAAAATAGCGGCAGCTGAATTTAACAAGATAACATCTCGTTTTGGTCCTATCTCTTTCCCTTTCAAAATATTGAGAGCAATTTTCTTGTTATTTAAAACAGTGTCACTAAAAAGATCTTTCAATAAAGCCTTCTTAATCCCAAAATCTTTGGGTTTTATCTCATAATTATTAATTTTTCCTTTTCGTAATTGGGAAATTCTGGTTTTATCCGTAATTGAAATTTCATCCAACCCATCATTTCCATGAACAACCAAAGCATGTTGCACCCCAAGATTTCTTAAAACTTTCGCCATAACTTCGCACAACCGCGAATCAAAAACCCCCAGAATTTGAGCGGAAGCATTTGCAGGATTAGTAAGAGGCCCTAAAATATTAAAAACAGTCCTGATCCCTATCTCTTTTCTTGAGGGCATGGCAAATCTCATCGCTTTATGAAAAACAGGAGCAAATATAAAACCAATCCCGATTTTATCAATACACTCTTTAACTTTTTGTGGCTCAATGTTTATGTTTACTCCCAAGGCGCAAAGCAGATCTGCCGAACCGCATTTGCTTGAAACCGAACGGTTGCCGTGTTTAGCAACAGTAACACCAGCCCCTGCGGCAACAAAAGCTGACACCGTTGAAATATTAAATGTACCCAAAGCATCTCCACCCGTACCACAAGTATCAACAAGATTAGTTTTATGAGGATGAATTTGAATCGCATGTTCTCTCATTTTTTTCGCAAAACCCGTAATTTCATCAATGGTCTCGCCTTTCATTCGAAGCGCGGTAATAAAAGAAGCAATTTGCGAAGGAGTTGCCTCCCCTTTCATTATAAAATCCATAGCAAAAGAGGACTCGTTAACAGACAAATTTATATTTTCAACAACCTTCTTAATTAAAGCTACAAACATTATTTAGTATTCTATCACAGAAATAAAAGTTTTTTTGCATGGGGATTTATTCAATATCGCATCGCCTAGTTTCATAAACATCAGAAACTTTCTTTACGGCTTGTATAACCTTATTTAATTGTTCAACATTTTTCACATCAATAACAAGACGTAAAAAAGCAATGCTTCCTCTTTTTGTCTTAGTTGAAGCAGATTCAACATTTGTTTTTGTCTCCACAATCTGGGCTAAAATATCTTTCAAAACACCCAATCTATCAAAAGCTTCTATCTCTATTTCTACAGGATAGTGTAGTTCGGAAGCTAGGTCCCATTCAACATCAACAAGTTTATGAACATCCGGCTTATTTCGCAAAAGGCTGTTACAATCTTTACGATGGACAGCGACTCCTTTCCCCTGGGTTACAAAGCCCACTATTTCATCGCCAGGCAAAGGCCTGCAACAACGGGATATTTTAACCATAATACCGGAAAGTCCTGCAACATTTACGCCATGAATTATTTTCCGCTTACGCGGTCTGCGACCAGATAAAGGAGAAACAGCTTCAATTTTACTCTGCGGGTTTAAAATATTAAAAATTTTCCTGGCGCAATCAAAGGCGGAAATATCGCCACAACCAACCGCTGCATACAAATCTTCTCTTGATTGAAGCTTAAATTGCTTAAGCAATAAGTCTATATTTTTTTGGGCAAGAGCCTCTTTGGGAATAAGGTGAAGTTTTTTCAACTCCTCATCTATGGCAGCTTCTCCACGCAAAAGGCTTTCATCTCTCTTGATTTTTTTAAAATAATTTCTGATTTTTGTTCTGGCGCCAGAGGTCTTTACAAAGTTCAACCAATCAAGAGACGGATTCCCAGTTTTTGAAGCTATAATTTCTACTATATCTCCACTCTTCAGCTTATAATCCAAAGGTATAATTTTGCCGTTAACTCTAGCCCCTGCGCATTTATGTCCGATTTCCGTGTGAACATGATAAGCAAAATCAACAGGAGTTGCGCCTTGCGGTAATTGGATCACTTTTCCTCTTGGAGTAAAAACAAAAACCTCATCCGTAAAAAGATCAATTTTCAAAGTATTCATAAAATCTTTCGCGCTATTAAATTCCGCCTGATGTTCCAGCATTTGCCTGAACCAGGCCATTTTTTTATCAAAAGATTTATCGGTCGATGTCTCTTTGTACACCCAATGAGCGGCAACTCCATACTCAGCAGTCCTATGCATCGTAAGTGTTCTAATTTGAACCTCCACAGGTTTTCCTTCATCCCCAACAACAGTAGTATGTAAAGATTGGTACCCATTACTTTTGGGGACTGCTATGTAATCACGAAATCTTCCGGGAATAGGTTTCCAGTTGGCATGAATAATGCCTAAAACTTCATAACAATCTTTAAGTGAAGGGACTATAACCCTGACGGCGGTTAAATCATAAATCTGCTCAAATTCTAAGTTTTGGGTTACCATCTTACGACATATGGAATACAAATGTTTTGGCCGCCCTTTAACCTCTCCTTCAATATTCAGCTCTTTTAAAGCTGAACTAAGCTTTTCTATAAATCTCCCGATGTATTCCTCTCTTGCTATGCGGCTTTCAGAAATTTTTTCTTGAATACTTTTATACTCCTCTGGTTCCAAATATTTAAAAGATAAATCTTCAAGCTCCCATTTTAAACGCCACATGCCAAGCCTATGGGCAAGAGGAGCAAAAATATCTCTCGTTTCCAAGGAAATTTCATGAATTTTTTGTTCTGGCAACCATTTTAATGTTTGCATATTATGAAGACGATCAGCAAGTTTGATAATAACAACACGCAAATCTTCTCCCATAGCCATAAACATTTTGCGAAAATTTTCCGCTTGTTGCTCTTCTTTTGAATCATAAATTAATTGACCTAACTTTGTAACTCCTTCAACCAACTTAGCAACAATAGGCGAAAACTTTTTTGAGATATCTTCAATTGTGGTATCACTGTCTTCAACAGTATCATGCAATAGTGAGGCACAAATTGTGGGAGCATCCTGTTCCAATTCAGCCAAAATGTTCGCAACCGCAACAGGATGTATTATATAAGGATCGCCGGAAAGTCTTTTATGATCACGATGTTTCTCTAAGGCAAATTCATACGCCTTTTCAATATCTTTCAAGTCATTTTCAGAACAATAAGCTCTTACTTTTCTTTTAAGGTCATCAAAATTCATCTCTTCCTACGATAACTTCTATCCATAACTCCAATTGAAGGAGGGATAGCCGACCGGTAAGTTTTTTGTTTAGATTTATCATCTCTTTGCCCATAACTGCTATCTGTTTTTTTAGAAAAATTAATCATCTTGCAAGATCTCTCCGCAAGTAAAAGATACGTGTAGGCTTCATTAAAACTTTTACCGATAGAAAAACTCCCATATCCCCTGACAATAGAACAAGGATAACAACTTTTAAGCAATGGGACAAGAAACCTATTAATCTCCTCGATAGAATGAGGATCTCGAACCCTAACAACGGGAATCCCCTTTAAAAATTGCTTGGCATAATAATCTAAAGGAATTATTTTTTCTTCATGAACAGCAATCGCCATAGCATATATAGGGGTTGCATGAATAATAACTTTTATATCACAAGCTGAATAAATAGAAAGATGTGTAGGCAAGTCTATTGAAGCGTTAGGATTTTTCCCTTCACCAAAAGAGACTTCTGCTAAATCATCGAAATTAAGATTAGATAAAATTGCCCCCTGTTTGGTTATGATAATTTTATCCCCATCCCTACAGCTTAAAGTTCCTCCACACGGGCCAATCAACCCCTGTTCAAACAGTTTTTTTCCCATCGACTGAAATTCTTCTAACATTGTTTACCTCCATTTTTATATCACAGGAATTACGCCTTTTATAGGCTTTTTCATCACTCCCAAACTATTTACCATCGCCATCCTAATAAAACAAGTAAAATTTATCAATTTCTGTTAATCTTCACTAATTGTCGCAAAAGAGAGAGCTTCAAATTCTGAGAATCTTCTAAACTCCGAAAATCTATCAAATATTTCACGGACAACCAATTTGCGCATCCGCTCCAAACTAAAATCTTCAATATTAAAAGATGCCATTGTAGAACCGATGACCATTGCCTTCTTAATACTACTTAGAGAAACATCCCCTGTCCTCGACAAATAGCCCATAAACCCTCCAGCAAAAGAATCTCCTGCACCTGTAGGATCACGAAAAACCTCTTGCGGATAAGACGGTGCGGAAAAATGGTCACTTTGCGTAAATAAAAGAGCGCCATGCTCTCCTTTTTTTACAATTACGCCTGAAACTCCAAGCGCAAGTAAACGTTTTGCCGCCAAAGGGATGTTTGGAGTTTCCATAAACATCCGAATTTCTCCCTCATTAATCAGAAGAAAATCGACCCTTTTAATGACTTCGTAAAGTTCTTCTCTTTTATTGCTTATCCAAAAATCCATAGTGTCGGCAGCAATAAAGCGGGGATTTTTTAATTGGTCTATAACTTTAAGCTGAATTGCAGGATCAAGATTTGCAAGAAAAACAAAATCACTTTCTTTATGTTTATCACTCAATTTAGGATCAAATTTCAGTAAAACATTAAGTTTTGTATCTTTTGTATGGGCTTGGTTCATATCATACTCATAAAACCCATTCCAACGGAAAGTCTCGCCGTCATCTACAACCAAACCGGACAAATCAATATTTCTAGACTTTAAAAAATCCAAATGATCTTTTGGAAAATCTTTACCAATGATGCCGCTGATTGAAACATCAGTAAAAAAACTCGCGGATACTCCCGCATAAACAGAAGATCCCCCTAATATATCTTCTTTCCTGCCAAAAGGAGTTTCAATTGTATCAAGAGCTATTGTCCCTGTTATTAAAAGAGTCATTGAACTACCCTCCAAAATTGTGGTGATAAACAAAATTTAACTTTTTTGACTAAGACTTTTTGATCTTTCGGCAGCCGCCTTCACAGCTTCCAAAAAAACTTCCTTAAATTTTCCGGACTCCAAAACATCAAGCCCTGCCCTTGTTGTTCCTCCCGGAGAAGTAACCATTTCCCTCAATTCTCTTGCGGACTTCTTTGTTTTAAGGAGTGTCTGGATAGATCCAAAAAAAGTTTGAACTGCCAACTCCTCAGAAACAGACTTAACAAAACCCAAAGACTCCCCCGCTTCTATCATAGCTTCAATAAAAAAATAAACAAAACCGGGACCCGATCCGGAAAGAGCCGTTACTGCATCCATTAAAGACTCTTTAATTTGAACAACTCTTCCAACTGTGCTAAAAACAAACTCCGCCAACTTAATATCTTTTTCTCTGGAATCACAAGAAGGAGAAATAGCAGTAATGCCTTCTTGAATAAGAGCAGGATTATTAGGCATAGCTCTTATTACAGATTTAACACCAACAAATCTTTTTAAATAATCTATTGTTATCCCCGCAGCTATTGATATAACAATATCTACTTCTGAAAAATCCAAATTTACAATGGCATCAGGAAAATTTTGAGGCTTAACGGCCAAAACAACAATTTTAGAACATTTTAGAGCTTCCTGATTATTTCGAACAAAATTAATTCCGTATTCCCTTTTTAAGTAGTCAAGCCTATCTTTTTTTATATCAGAAACAATTATTTTTTCAGGAGAAATTTTCTTAGACTTCAAAAGACCACAAATAACAGCCTCAGCCATCCGACCTCCACCAATAAATGCTATTTTACTGCCTACTGAAAAAAGTCTCTTTTTGCGAATCAAATGAGGTTATCTCCTCTCCTATAGAAGCCCTTTCTTCTGCATCGGTAATTTTTACGGAACTTGGGGTAAACAGAAAAATAGAATCCCCTATTTTCATCATATGACCATCGATAGCATAAGCTGCTCCACATATAAAATCAATTAATCTAGTCCCTTCGCTTGGATCTAGACTTCTAAGGTTAATAAGAACCGGTTTTCCTTTTCTCAGATTTCCAGAAATATTTAATGAGTCTTCATAAATTTTGGGCTCATAAACTATGATTTCTGAAATATTATCACCAACAGGCATCTCTCTTCTTGGTTTTATAACTTGACTTATGTCTAATTGACGATTATCTTCTGGAATATAACCATTATCATCCTCTTCTTCAATGCCAATGAATGCTTTTGCGCGCTTGAACAAACTTTCCATTTACATACCCCCTTGGTAGTTGCGCTCACCAAATATGGCGCTACCTATTCTTATTATATCAGAACCTTCTTCTATTGCCAGTTCAAAATCATAAGACATACCCATTGAAAGATGTTCGATATTTGTGTAGCCTTTTTGATGCAGCTGATATTTTAAACCTTTTAATTTTTTAAAGCAAGCTCGAATTTTTTCGCTATTTTCAGTAAATGCGCCTATTGTCATAAGCCCTGTAATCCTAACATGTGTAAGGTGAGAAATCTGTTCAACCAATTCAAAAATATTTTCCGGCTCAACTCCAAACTTACTTTTCTCATTTGATGTGTTAACCTCCACAAAAACGTAAACAGGCTTATCTGCTCTTTTATCTATTTCGTTTGCAATTTTAAAGCTGTCAACAGATTGTATGACATCAAACATTTCCAACACCTGTTTAACCTTATTAGTTTGAAGATGTCCTATAAAATGAATTTTCACATAAGGATATTTTGATCTTATTTTTTGAACTCTGGTTTTAGCTTCCTGTACTCTGTTCTCAGCAATCACAGATATTCCCGCATCTAAAGCTTCAAATACTTGATGAAGAGGAACCGTTTTCACGACAGCAAGGAGAGTTATTTCCGAAGCATCTCTGCCCGCTTTTCGGGCCGCTGCACTGATTTTATCTTTTAAACACGAAATTCTATCTAAAATTGAAGGCACAAACAAATTCTAAGATGAGGTTAATTTATTGTCAACAAAGAAATTATCCTTGTAGCGCGTTTAAAAAACTAGTGTGGCTTTTGGAGAACCTTCTTTAACTCCTTTAATTACAATCTCTTTTCTCTCTCCTTCATAATCAATAACAATATGACATTCTTCATTTGGAGAAACCTTGACACTTCCAATCTTATAAAAGTAATCCGAATCATCTGTCAATCTATGAAGCGCAATCTCGTAAGAGGGAGAACTATCGGCAGTCCCAAGAATAAAATCTCGAGCTACAAGCCTATAATCGCCAACTGTTGCAATATCAACACCCCTCCTTAAACCATTTAAGTATTCATTTTTATCTTCATAGACAGTCTCATCCGTGCAAAAGATACATCTATCAACTCCTTCATTAACTACAATTTTATAGTTTTCATGAAGGATAACTTGATCAACCGAAATATCCTTTTGCACAGTTCGAACGTCAAAAACAGGTATGCTATCTTCGTTTCTTCTCCTTGCGAAATGAATGTAATTATTATCTATAAATGATAAACGATAAAATTCTAAAGGCATCCTCAATCCAAATGCCCTAAAACGATTTATTGCTCCTATAACTACAGGCCTAATAGAAAAAGTTGTATCTCCCCTATTTTTTAAAAGCTCTAAAGTTACATCTAAAAAATCTTGAGTATTCGCAATTAATCCTCCATCAATATGGTATATTTTTTCCTCCAGCCCGGAAGAAGAGACAAAAGACAAAGCACATTTCATGGCTAAAAAGACTTCCGGCTCCTTGCTAGACGGATCGATGAAGTGTAAAGAAGGGAGATAAGTATTATTAAAAAATCCCTCAGCCCCGAAATCACCAACAAGAGGACTTCTTACCTCCACACCAAAGGGACTAAATAAATCTCCTTCAATATTCATTGAAGGAATTTTAGCCCAATTTTCCGTGGCAGGAACTCCATGAGAACCAGGCCTAACTACTTCTAATACATATCTACCAGTTGTAGATAAAATTTTTAAACCTACCAGTCCTACTTGTGAGATCCTTTGCGTATCCATAAAAATAAATCTCCTACATTATTATCGTCAGTTTTGACTGAAAATTTCTAGTTATTTAACATAAGCGCAGCAAAAAAAACAAATCAATATAGATATTTATCCCGACTATTCACTCCGATTAGGATAATCGGGGTTCATACCTGGGAAAATTTCCAACACTCTGCTGAAATTCTGTTCGTCTATAAAGGGACTGTTACATAATGGTCATTCCCGTGAAAACGGGAATCTATTTTTCAGAAAACAACCCCGATTATAATAATCGGGGTTAAGATGGATCCCCGCTTTTGCGGGGATGACAAATTGCAAAAACTGTCATTACGCAACAAGCCCATAAATAATCTGGGTTTACTCGTGGTAGGAATAATCGGGGTTCAGCTAAATGCTCCTTGACAATATCCGTATCAAAATGTTATATTGGCCCCGCCTAATAAACTTTTCTTCTTTTAAAAAGAGAGGGGAATAGATCGTTTGAGTGAGGAGATATATCATGAAATTTAGATTGGCTTTGTTATTAATTTCTGTATTTTTTATTGCTGGATGCAGTGATCTGTCAAAAATAACCGATTCTGAATATTATAAAGTTTCTGTATCATCAACACAAAGTAGTTACACAACAACCTACAGCGTATCAACAATAAATAATACATCTGCTACAGGATATGTCATAAACAAAACTTTGCCAAGCCCTGCGTTAACACTTCTCACATATCCTAAGGAGACACCAACTTCATCAACTCTACTGCCACTTATAACTTTCAATCAAATGGATGTAACCTACACAGTAGTTCAAGATTCGGCGGGAAATCTTATAGGGACATGGGCCCCTTCTACTGAAAGCACCGGAGTTAATATTGTCATTCCTGCAGGAACAAATTCATCAAGCATAACTATTACTGATAACAACATAGCCTCGTCAGTACTAGCATCAGAAGTTTTCAATAAAATAGGAAGTATAGCTGTATCTTCAACTGCAAGTGGAACATATGCTTTTGCGTTATCTCTTAACACCTCTCTCGCTATAAGGGCAAATACAACCCTTACCGGCACAGATGAACGAGGACAACCCGTGTCACTAACCTTTTCAACGACTCTTTATTTTGCGATAAGTTCATAAACAATATTCAATTTAACCCCGATTATGACAATCAAGGTTAATTTCTGGTTTTACCGTGAATAATCGGGGTTAAACTGTCTTTTGATTTTCCATGGCGAGACCCTTTGTTTTAATTTACAAAGAATGTTATAATGCTTTTATTCTTTCATCGCGGGGTGGAGCAGTCCGGTTAGCTCGCAAGGCTCATAACCTTGAGGTCGTAGGTTCAAATCCTACCCCCGCTAGTAAATTTTACGAAGTAAAATTTACTCCCTAATTCCTCTCCCTATTTTCAAGTCTTCTAACCTATAGTACTTCGTAAAATTTAAGGATAAGAATGAAGGTTAAGAATTAGGAAATACAGGTTTTAGGGGGTTGGTTCCGTGGAGGTTCAGTGAGAAGGGGAATGCTGCTTGCCGTATTATGCTTGTACCGTTTCTAGTTTTTTAATGCGAACATCCATATTATCCAGTCTTAAATCCTGCTCTTTATCTTTTGCAAATGCAAATATTCTATCTTCTCGAGCTTTTTCTAATTCATGCATAAGTTTGTCCTGTCCGGTAAGAAGCCTATCAAATCCAGCGTCAACTTTGTGTTCCAATTTATCGAACTTGGATTCAAGGGCATCGACTTTGGATTCAAGCCCTTTGAATTCTATCTTAGTAACAAACACTTCTTTCAACGCTTCTATATCTTTTTTTGTAGCAAAAACCTCTTTTAGTGTCTCTACATCTTTTTTTGTTATCGCCATAATAGATAAATTTTATCCTTTTTAATGTTTACATGTCAAGACAATTGTTTCGTACAAACGCGAGGCAGTAAAACAGGCGTCTTTTTGCTATATTTCACATAATCATCCCCAAATTTTTTAAGCAACTTAGGCTCTTCAAATTTACAAAGATAAAAAATTACGCTGACGATAAAAACAGGTAAAACTACGAGCAGTAAAGAGATCGATCCTAAATACAGACCAACCCCAAACATAATAAGCAACCATCCAAAGATCATCGGATTTCTTGTATATCGATAAGGGCCTACGATTATGAGCTTTTTAGCAGAAGGCAAAAACTCTTTTCCAAAAAGTTCTTGAGGGTTTCCTCGACCTATAAAAACAATCGCCAGCATTGACCAGACCATCCAAAACAAACCAAAGACGACCAATATAAAAGATAATATTAAGCAGTACGGACAAGCACTTCTTTGTGGAATTCGAAATAATCTATCAAGGCCAAATCCTATCTCGACAAAGAATGCTGGTAGAACTCCTAGGAAAAATATAAATGAGAGAAGGTAGCTTAGGGTTGTTTTAAGAATTTTCATGCGACAGCTACTCCATCAACCACTTCCGCAACATCTTCCCCGGTAGCTAATTCCAATAATTTAATCTGTGGTAAAGCCTTTCCGGCTATTGCTTCAAGTTCACCATACATACCGTAAGTGTTATCTATAACCTTATTGATTTGCTTTCTTTTTTTAGCCCACATTCTAGTAAAATACTGCTCCTCCTTATCCAAATCCTCTCTCATCCCTGTAAATGCTTCAACAATAGCTTCGACTCTCTGTTTAAATTCTGTGCCAGTTAAATAATTATAGATAATCTCCATCTTTTCATTTTTACCTACTGAGGCAAGTTTAACAGACATAACCTGCATGAGGTTTATTCTTAGTGCCATAGCGAGACCAACAACCGACTCAAAATTAGATACCCAGACATTATCTTTTTGTTTATGAGTTTTAATCCCATCAGGTAGAACGACTGAAACTATGACAGCTATTTCAGCACGAGCCTCTCTTTGATTTTCTTTAATCTTTTGATAATCCATCTCTAAGTTTTAAATAATCTTTTTCATACGGAATCTTATCTATTTCATAAGTTGTCCCTGTATCTAATAATTTAAATAATTTTCCAGACATTTTTAATCCTCCATTGCCTTTATCCTGCGCCATTTATTCGATTATTGGTTTTGACTTGCCATATTAATTTCAATGTTCTTTTTGAGCCGTTTAAAAAGCGACATCAGAAAGGTTAATCATTTTCAGCATACCAACCAGTATTCTCATGATTATTTATTGCTTTTTTAATTAATTGCAAAGATTTTCTGATCGCAGACATCGCAATAGGTAAGTCCCTTCGAGCTTTAACATACAATTTCCCCCACTTTTGAGCATAATTACCTTCTTCGGAGATAGTTTCAACTCCTCGAATATTTTTACCCCCAGTAAAAAGATGAATTTTGAGACCCTGCTTCTGAATTGAGACATTAAAGAACACCTTTTCTGGCGAATAATAAAAGACCGCATATTTTGCCACCTTCCTCCATATTTCTCCGCTAATTTTCATTGTTAGCCCATGTAATTCATTATAAAGAGTCTTTGATAGAGTGTAATTTTTAAATAAATCATTAAGATTATAATCACTTATCTGCGAGACCTTATCAGGTTCTTCAACTACTGTATTGGGATATTTTTTATACTCAGTCTTTAGTTCAATTATTTCGATTTCCTTTGGACATTCTTGCCAATCATGCTCCCAACACACAATGCTGTCGCATTTTGTCCCTAACCGCATCCTTTCTAAATGCTTGTGCTTAGGGAAATCTGAGGATTTAAATTCAAATTCAATATTAACTTCTTCCCATTGTCCATTGCCTACATATTTTTTCGCAATACAATCAGGGAATCCTTTTCTTATGGTTTCAATATTCATATTTAAATCGTTTGTTATTTTAGAAAAAAGAAAAATAACACCATTCTCCTCAACTGGAGCGTAGATTAATCCTCTAAAATTGATAACCTTCCCCACAACATTTCTTCTTTTCATGATTGCCTCCTCAAATTAGCCCTTTATACAAGTATAGCCCAAATGTCTAAAGGGATAAACTTTATTTACACCGCAACAAGCACCCCAACCATTTATAACTAAAGATTTTATTTTATAAAGCTTAAGCTATGTTTTTTTAATCGGCACAATATCGTTTTCCCTTGTGGAAAGGTTTAAAGAGACCATCAACCCCCTTGATTCCTTCTCAGGAGGGTTTTCATTGTCAAAGCGGGGCGGTGTGCCATGATATAATACATATAAAATATGCGTTATTTTTTATTAAATAATTGGCAATGGGCTTCTACCTTTCTAGTTTCTATCATAGGAGCTTTTATCTCTTATAAAGCATATAAAAGTGCTGATATGGCAAGTAAGGACACATTACAATTAACAATATCTCAATATAATGATTCCTTACAAAAACGAAAAGAAGATATAAAAAACAGAATAATTGACGTTGCAATTGCTGAATACCATAGAAAGGGACAGGCAAAGAGTTTCTTATTAGCAGAGTACAAAAAACTTAGGCCAAAGGGCTGGGTCGAGGAAGAATTTGAGGAAATATACAAAATTGTGGGGTTTCATACAAAAGAAAAAGAATTTAAAAATCCTTTATTTGGTTGATGTGGTTTTCCCCTTCTTTCGTTTTTACGTTCCCGCCCCAAAGAAAAGGGAGTAGTAGCTACTATAACTTCCCGTTCCGTCACGGTTCCGTGAGATGAGGAAAAATCATTAGACAAAGATTATTCCTGGTGTGTGCCAATAGCAGTTGCCTCTGCCAACTCTCCAGAATATCAAGATTACAAAAAAAAATATCCACATTCGAAGATGAAAAGCACAAATTCTATTTTTGTAAAACTGGCAAATGAAACCAAACCATATAAAATCAAACCAAAGCTTTTGCCCTCGCATGAGCTACTTTGCAGAAATATTCAATTACCGCGTCCATCTCACCAACCTCTAAATAAGCATGCGCAGGACACCACAAACAAAGATTAATTATAGAACATTTGCGGCATTTTTCTAAAAATTCTTTGCGATTAGACCGCATATCCCTAACCTTTTTTATAAACTCCCCCCATGCTTCTTCTAATCTCCCTTTTTTGAGGTCATAAATTGTATCGGGATGCCAAAGGGACGAACAAAGCCTGAAAAAACCGTCATAACTGACATTAAAACTTCCATTTCCCGCCCCACAATGAAAAAGATGGTCGCAGACATGCTTCTCAAATTCAGGATTAATAAATTTATCACAATTTTCTTTTAGAGAAGAAAAACGCTTATTATCAGCCTGCTCGACAGCAACAATTTCTTCAGGGGTAAGCCGTTCCGATTTTATCAATTGGTTTCGTTTTTCATCACGGTCAAAACGGAGATGAAGCTGCGGGTCAAAACGGAAATAATCTTTTGTCCTCTCCCTGCAAAATTGAGATATCATCTCAAGCTCATGGAGATTGGATTTAATTGCCATAGTTTTAAAACGTATCCTGACTCCAGTCTTTAATAGTATCTCCAAGCCTCGCATAAAAGCATCAAAAGAGCCAGGCTTGCGGCTTATTCTTTCATATGTTTCTTTTGTAACTCCATAGACCGTAACTTCAATATCACGAGGAGGATATTTTTTAAAAAAGTCGGCATGTTTTTGGGTAATAAGACCGGCGTTAGTAAAAACAGAGACCAAAAGCCCTTTTTTCTTAAGCATCATGTAGATATCAAAAAAATCAGGGCGAAGTAGCGGCTCTCCCCCGGTAATCAAACACCAAAGCGCTCCTAATTCTATTGCCTGATTCGCGATATCCGATATCTGCTCAAGGGAAAGTTCTTTTTTTTGAGCATCCTTGTCATTCGCGTATAGATTTATATAACAATGGGAACAATCATTATTGCAGCGGGCGGTAACTTCTAAAGTAAAAGATATAACCTGATTTTTTGAGTTTTTTTTCATTTTGTCCCACAAAACAAACTCAGATAAAGGGGCAGATGATGAAAATTTCTTATCCATTGTTATTATTTTTTCTAAAAACAGATAAAAAAAATCTAATTAAAAAAAGTAAAACATTTAAAACTTTAAACCGGCTTAAAAAAGCTATAAAAAACTTATCAATCCCAAATCCAATTCCTATCTTCCTTTTGCCTCTTTCTATCTTTGAAACAATCCCAAGCAAATTTTCAGCATGGATTGTACCATCAAAGTTCCAGGAATTATCTCCTTTTAATAAATAATTATTCCTTCTCTTTCTAACTATTCTATGAACAATTAGCTTAATAAATCCCGGTTTGATAAAAGGAACCACATCACCAATTTGAAGTTTTTGTTTTAAAGGGGATATTGTAAGAATATCTCCATCCCTAATGAAAGGAGTCATGCTAATGCCTTTTGCTTTGAAACGAAAAAGATTGCCTTTTTCATGCACCGCACGCATTAGTTCTATTAGCTGAAGGCTATAAAGAGAAATTTCTCTTGTTTTTTTTGTGTCAGGCACTTTTTTAGTGGCTCTCTACAAGCATTCCTCGTTTTACAAGTTCAGAAGCTAAACCAAGAACATCTTTTTCGATTTCTTCCCTTAATGCATCAAACTCTGCTATTAATTCATCTACTATAGCCTTAAGGCTCCTATTTCCATCAAGCCTTTTCCATATCTCTTTTCCTGTATCATTTAGCGTAAACAGCTCGTCCTCCATATCTCCAACGCCAGACATTAAAGGAACAATAATAAGTTCTCCTTCAATCTCTCTCGCAACTATTTTCTCCGACGGCATATAGATAGAATCCAAATTTAAAGCCATATAATCATATCCTTTCGTTTAATCAAAAAAGCATCTTAATACCAAACAAAAACTATGAAGCAGCATTTACATCGCAAGTAACCCCACATCCAGATTCGTTCGAATGGCACTGAGTATCGCTATTATTTGGGCCAGCAGGAGCAACTCCTCCATTTTTACAAGTAATCAAAACCGCCTCCTCTGCTTTCCCTCGTATTAAAACTTGCAATATAGGTTTCATCCATTTCTTATTCATCACAACCTCCTAATATGTATTCCGCCTGAAATAATATCATTTTTCTAAATATTTTCAACAAATTTATTTATCCTCTCTCTCCACTCCACCAGGGTCCAAGCCTTTTCTCCTTTATTAAGCAAACCCAAATATTCCGCCTGCGCATGAGCAACATCACAGATATATTCCACAGGGGTATCTAATGTCCCATATTCCATCCAGGATTTAGATGGACACTGGTCACAAAGACCTTTTAAAAAACATTTCGCGCAACGTTTTAAATATTCAGAGTTTTTCGCCATAATCCCTTGAACCTTTGGAAAAAAATTATCAATCGCGTCTTTCAATGTCCCTTTTTTAAGGTCATAAACCGTGTCTGGATGCCTTAAAGAAAGGCAAAGCTGTAGTTTGCCATAAGCATCCACGCAGCCCCCACCATGACCCGCGCCACAGGAAAACAATTTATTTCCCGGAGGCCCCATAAATTTGGAGCAAAAATCTTTCATCTCTTTAATATATCGCTCTTTATTCCTGGTAAGCATTTTCAATCCTTCAGAAGGGGAAATTCTTGTTTTTTTAATTGCTATATTCTTTTTTTCTTCCCTCCTGTCTCTTAAATTAAAAAACATGGAATAAGAAGGGGGTCTATCCATCCATGGAATTGTCGCAGCCCAAGATTCAAATTCTTCCATATCCTGTTTATTTTGAGGAAGAAAAGCGGACTTAACAATAAAAGGAATTTTCTTATCAAATAAAAGATTGACTCCGCGCCAAAATTCTTCAAAAGAGCCCTTGGCTCTAGAAACTGCCTCATAAGATTCTTTGTGCATCCCATAGACTGTAACTTCAATTTTTTCAAGAGGAGGATAAAGCGCCAAAAAATCGGCCAATTCCGGGGTAATTAAACGGGCATTGGTAAAAAGCATGACTTTAATCCCAAGTTTTCGTGTAAAAAGATAAAGTTCTTTAAAATCTTCACGCAGCAAAGGTTCTCCGCCTGTGAAACGAATCCTGATTGCGCCCAAACCGGCGGCTTCCTGAATTATCTTTTTCCATTCGTCAGTAGACAACTCTTTTTGCTTTGCAATTTGATCATTTTCAGGAAGGTTAATGCAACAATGGATACAATTATTATTGCAGCGTTCGGTAAGCTCAATGTCCAGTTTTAATAGAATTGGTTTTGTATTTTTGAATAAATCGGAATTATTGATAAGCTGTGTGGAAACGTAAGATGTTCGGTTCATCTAAAACAAGTCCTTAACCATAAGCGCAGTCCGCCTTGCAGACAGGCACAAGACAAAAAACATATTGTCAAAACATTCAACATATGTTTTTCCCCTTTTTTCTTCATACATACCCTCCATTTCCGCGCTTGCAAAAGCAAAACCTCGACAGCTTTACTACCGTGGTTTTCTGCATAGACGAATAGAATTATGCCGCTCTATTTTTATTAACTTCCTGACCTCTCACTGCAGGCTGAATCCCCTACGACGAGGAGCCAACCGTACAGTCGTCACATCCAAGTGTGCCGCAGTTGTTATAAGACGCCCCACTCTGCCCTGACGCGGTTGCACTCTTGCACGTTGTCAAAACACTCTCCTCAGGTTTACCTCTTACTAAAATATTCAACATTGGTTTTTCCCATTTCTTTTTCATAAATGCCTCCTATAAAATAATAAAGAAATAATACTATATATTTTTAATTTGTTCTACAATTTTACCGCTTTTATCAAACAACATTCTATAACATGGAATTTTTTTAGCAATTTGCTCTAACAAGGTTAATTCCTTCTCCCACCAATCGGCAGTTTCAAAAGGTTTAATTAGGCAAGTTACAAATTTTTTAAAAATTGCATTTTTATCCGTTAAAAGTGTAATTTCATTTTTTTTGCTCTGCTCTAAAAGAAAAATAGCATTAAGAGGGGCGGAACTTGCTGAAATATCCGGCACATCCCCGTGGCTCCATGTCCCATAAATTTTGAAACCATCAGAATGCTTGCGAATGATTATCCGGTCATCGCAAAGGATTTGTCCTCCATATTTCTTCATCATTAAGCTGGTAGTAGATTTGCCGGCTTCGGAATGACCGACAAATAAAAGCCCTTTGCCGTCTAAAACAATTCCACAGGCATGCATAAAGCATCCCTCTCGATCAGCCAAAAGCCTGGCAATTAAAATCTGATCCGTAGGGAAAAGAGTAAGAGAGGAAATCTCTCCTTTGCAAAAAGCCCTATCATCTTTATGATAAATTCTGGCACGGGAGTGGTCTTTGTTGAAAACCGCAACTTTATGTAAATTTTTTTCACCTGTAGCAGGAGAAATGCCCAAATAAATCCAGGAATCTCCTTTTTTATAAATAGACCAGGGGGCTTTAAAATAAAATCTCTTTCCCAGCGCTTCTTTTTTAATTTCCGGCAAAGCAAAATGATGCTCAAGATAAATCGTATCCTCTCCCGGCTCGGATACTTTAAACGGATCAAGTTTTTTATGAAAAGTATCCCCTTTTATCTCCAGATCAGAATCAATTTGAATGGTAATTCCGCCAATCTGATAAAATGTCCGGTGCTGCTTCTTCCAATTCTCTTTATATTTTTTGTTTTCCTTTGCAACCGCACAAAGATATTCTACTTTTCTTGAAAAATCCCCGTGTTCCAGATAACCATAAACCGGACACCACCTGCAGCTTTTACGATCCTCGCACGATCCGCAACCATTAAAATACTCCTGCGTTCCCTCAACCTTAGACGCCAAAGAAGGGATAAAAGTTTCCCATCCCTCCTCCACGCTACCACTCCTTAAATCATACCTCAAATCCGGATCTTTAATAAAAGAGCAAAAAGCCATTTTTCCATACGGATCAACATGAAAATTCATCCGATTAGCAATACACGAGGCAAAAAGGCCCTTGTCCCCTATCTCATGCCGGCCGCAATACGATTCTTTTTCCATATGTTCTTCATAAGATAAATTCGGTTTATCAAGTTCTATTATTTCTTTAGGTGAAAGCCGCTGTCTTTGAATTTCTTTGTTAATTTTGGAATCCCCACATGATGATAAATACAACCATGGAGCCCCTATCCTGTAATGTTTGCTTAGAGTCTTTGCCAACTCAACCATTTTATCAAACTGATGATAATTATCTTTCATGGGAATAAGCTGTACGATAAACCCCACTCCCGCTTCTTTTAAATAAGCAAAGCCGCGCATTGCGGCCTCAAAAGAACCCGCGTTTCTGGTCACATGATCATGAACTTTGGCATCTGCCCCGTAAAGAGCTATCATTTTTATCCCTTTTTTCCTCATCAGTTTTGCAATCGCAGGAGTAATAAAAGTTCCGTTGGTATTTAATGAATAAGAAATTGAATGGCTCGTAATATAGTCAAAAATTTCAGAAAAATCAGGCCGAAGCATCGGCTCACCACCCGAAATAGACCAGCGCCTGGTTCCTAGATTTTTTGCTTGAGCAACAATATTTTTTATCTCAGCAAAAGAAAGCTCTTGTTTTTTCTCTTCTGCTCCGGGAGGAATGCATAGCCAACAGTGCCTGCAATTGTTATTGCATCGGTAGGTCAAATCGATAGACGCTTCAAGCGGTAAACGGGGTATTTTATTTTTTGTTTTTAAAAAATATTCTTTTGACATTTTACATTTTTAGCTTTCTATCATCCCATATTATCTCTTTCCTAAAAAATTTTGACAAATTCTTACGTTTATAACTAAACAAAACATTAAAAAACAATCTTAATTGCCTACGCCAATTTAAATTTTTAGGCCATCTGGAATTATACCAACTAATAATTGACCGGCTCCTTAGATTAAAATTTTCCCAAACATTTATCTCCTGTTTTGTAGGCTTGGGCCACTCATCAAAGCCAAAAAGCCCTATAGGAATTTTAAAACCGGACCATAATTGTGAAATTTTCACAGCAGATTCAACCGCCAATCTCGCGCCAAAAGCAACACTTTTATCTTTAAGCTCATCTATTCTGTTCTCCGCAATAATTTCTTGGAGGAGCAAACTAATATCATAAAGCCAGATCAGCCTCATCTCCTCGCCATGAATCATCCTCGCATGAATTGCAGCATGTATTAATGAATCTATCAAATCAAGAGTTTTAAAGCTTAAGAGTTGCCCCTTTACTTCTATTTTTCTATCAAAAATAGCCTTCATATCATTATCAGGATTATTCATCCCCAAAAAACCATGTAAAGACCAGTGTAAATCGATAACAGCCTTTTTATTATTTTTATCGATAAACACTTCTTCAATAAAAACCTCTTTAAGATTATCAAAAATATGATTTTTACATTCATATTTCAATGCCAATAAAATTTCTTCCCCCCTTTTTACCTGATTCGGAAGAATCAATATATCAATATCGTTGCTTGGACGAATGGCGGAATTGGGATAAATCATTTTTTCGTAAGCTTTCCCTTTCAAAACCAGATATTCAATCTTTTCTTTTTCAAAAGCCTCTAAAATAAGCGCAAGCTGAGAATCTGTTTTAAGCGACCGGGCAGAACTCAACAAAAAAACATTCTTTAAATAAGAAAAAATCTTTTCCGGAGGATGTAATTTTTTTGGAAGTAACTTTATATGCCAATAAAATAGCGGCAATACTCCATGAAGCGCTAAAAGCTTAATAAAACTTTGCCAATCATCATAGGAATATATAGGGAGAACAACTTCTTTTTCATCTCTCATAACCTGAATAAAATAGTCCAATAATCCATCAGGCGCGTTTAATAAAGCATTTTTGGGCATGCCGGATAGTTTTAGCTCTTTATGAAGATTTTTAATTTTTTCTAAATCAGTTAACATCTAATTTTATAATCCTGTCCGCCGCTTTTATTGTCGATTTTCTATGAGTCACAAAAATCATGGTTTTATTTCGTATCGCTTTTGGGAGTATATCAAAAATCGACTTTTCCGTTTCTTCATCCAAAGAAGATGTCGGTTCATCCAAGATTAAAATATCAGGATCTTTTATTAAAGCACGCGCAATCGAAAGTCGCTGCCTCTGCCCTTCGGACAAGTTGACTCCATTTTCACCCAACAATGTAAAATATCCTTTAGGAAGAGTTGTTATAAAATTATGGATATCGGCAATTTGTGCCGCTTTTTCAACATCTTCCTTTAGCACCCCAGGATTACCATAAAGCATGTTATCCATTATTGTCCCCGAAATAAGACGCGTATTTTGAGATACATAACCAATGTGACGGCGCAATGAATCAACTGAATAACTTTGAGCAGGCACGCCGTCAAAAAATATCTCTCCGTTTGTAGGCCTATAAAAATCAAGCAATAAGCTGATAAGAGTTGTCTTCCCAACTCCGCTTGGGCCAATAATAGCAACATGCTCATGAGGAAAAATAGTAAAAGAAATATTTTGCAATATCAAATCTTCCCCATTATAAGAAAAAGAGACATCGCGAAAAATTATTTCTCCTTTTAATTTTTCAGCAGTAATTCCTTTTCCATGTTCTTCGGGCAGAATATCATAAAAAGCAGAGACTCTTTCCAGCGCAGCCAAAGAGCTTTGCATAATAAAATTTGTATTTGCTAAGAACTGGACAGGATTGTATACATAAGTTAAATAAGTAAAAAAAGCAAACAAAGATCCAGCCGTCCAATTGCCCTGAACAACAAGAGGGATTCCGGCAACAAGGATTATAAGTTTAGAAATATCACCCAAAGACCCAATTATTAATTGAGCAAAAGACTGTACAGCGCTCTGCTGCAAAGAAATTTTATAGTTTTCTGTTATCTCTTTTGTTATTCGATTTACTTCCTGTTTTTCAGAAACAAAAGCTTTTAGCAGCGAGACAGAGGAAAGAGCTTCCTGCATCCGTTTTAAAACATTGGCCCCCTGCTCCATTCCATGATGGCTTAAAACTTTAACTTTACTTGAAAAATAATAGATACAAAAACCAAAAAGAGGCAAAACAAGCAAGACCCCCAAAGCCAATCGCCATTCAAGATAAAAAAGCAATGCTACGCCCACACAAAAACGAATAATATTTGTTATTATATAAATTATTGTGCCGGAAAAAAACCACTGCAGTTCATTTGCATCATTGTTAAGCCTGGACATCAAATAACCGGTCTCTTTATCATCAAAAAAGGCTTTTGGAAAATGAAAAACCCTGTTTAGCAAATCCGTTTGAATGTCAAACATCACACTCTGCCCAAAACGTTTTAAATGAAACTGCTGGAGCATTTCAGTCAATTTACTAAACAACTGAAGAAAAACAAAAAGCAGCACTACCCATAAAAGCAAATTAAGCTTCTTTTCTAAAATTACAGTATCAATTAAAAACCGTTGAACAAGAGGGATTCCATAAAGAGCAAATGAACTCAGAAAAACCAATATCACACCTAAAACAGCTTTTGTCCAATGCTTAAGAAAAAAAGGGAATAAAATCTCAATTTTTGGCTTTGAAACCTTACTAGAAATTTGATCTTTTGTTTTTTTATGGGAAAGGCCCTGTTTTAAGTAGAAAAGCCAGTTTTGCATCCGGTTAAATCCTTTTTTTAAGAAGTATAACATAAATTATCTTTATCATGATAAATACATATTACAGAGACTGGTGGCAATAGTACACAACTCAGTGGCAAAGAAAATCAAATGTCAAAAGCTAGCTCCTAAAGAGCTTGTTTGATAAAACGGAAAAATCGTAGAACAAATCAGCAACATATAAATACATAAAAAACAAAAAGGCTCTAAAACATGGAAAATCCTAAAGCCTTAAAAACATCCGCATTAACTCGCGCTTAAATCTGAACAAGTCCCGCCGCAACCAGATATACGACAAGTCCCATTATCAGAATCAGGGCCAGCGGCCTCCCACTTACAAGTAGCCAAAACATTTTCTTCTGCATTCTCCCTTATGAACATTGTCAAAACAGGTTTTTTCCATATCTTTTTCATAGTTCTCTCCTTTTTTAATTTCAGTTTACATGTATGGTATTATAATGTTTTTTATTTGTCAATAAAATAAAAACCATAAATTATTAAATAATGTCAAGCTATTTATAATTGGATATAATTGGACATAGTTAAAACATCCAATTAGGGCAATGTCGCAAAAAATACTAAGGTAGCAAGACCAACGGTAAAGCAAACGCTCGAAGTACTGCTCAAATTAAAAAGGATTGAACGCATTGGATTGGGAAGAAGTGCAAGATATAGGATGCTATGAATTTTGGTTCCGTCACGGTTCCGTGAGATGAGTAAAAATCATAAAAACTTTACGCTTTTCTGGACAAATGCGTAAAGTTTAGAAACCACTTTTTTATCCGTAGCATCTCCACTTTTTGTTGCTATAGCTTTGTTTTTATGACTGTTACAAGATAATTTGTAGTTAAGAAGGTTAATGTAAGGTGAGTGGGCTATCAGGCTCATAACCTTGAGGTCGTAGGTTCAAATCCTACCCCCGCTAGTAAATTTTACGAAGTAAAATTTACCCTCAATCCTTCTCCTTCTCCTTCTCCTTATTTTCAAGCCTTCTAACCTATAGTACTTCGTAAAATTTAAGGATAAGAATGAAGGTTAAGAATTAGGAAATATAGGTTTTAGGGGTTCGGTTCCGTGGCGGTTCCGTGAGAAAAGATATTTTTATAGTTTATTTACTGCATTTAGAAGGTTATCTTGTCCAAGATGTGCGTAGATTTGAGTGGTTTGTACTGAAACATGTCCGAGTAGCTTACTTACATTATAAATATTTACTCCCTTTTGAACTAATCTGCTGGCAAAGGTATGTCTAAGAGCATGAACAGGCTCTCCTCCAAAAAAGGGTCAATCTCTGTCAACAGTTACACAAGTCAAAGTTTTTACAACAAATCCGGTACTTTGGATTTTTTTAATCACATTTTCGCCAATAGTTTTAAGGTCAGAGGCTTCAACAAAAATTATTAAATCATAAGGACCAGTAACCAAATGAACAGTTTTAACTTCTTCCAAAGCAGCTATTATTTTCTTGAGATCAGTTGATTTTCCAGGAATACATTCTATTAATATATATGCTGATGTCGGCATCATATCTCCTTTGTAATTCTATCTATTTGTATTGTTGTATTGTATTTTGTTGATAGTATAACTGTCAAGTGATAGAATTAAGAGTATCAGAATATCAAAGCGTCAGATACCGAATTAAAAACTATCTTGCTCATCTGACAATCTGGTTATCTGATACTCTGATATTCTAACAGGAGGCATTATGTGGACAAAAATAAGTAATTACTTTTTAAGGGGATTAATAACTTTATTGCCTCTTTTAGTAACTATCTGGTTATTGTGGTTCATGTTTAATTTCTTAGATGGGATTTTAGGAAATATAATAACAACTATAGCAGGGAGGCATTATCCGGGACTTGGGCTTATTGTAACCGTATTACTTATATTTATAACCGGCTATTTCGCTACGCATGTCTTTGGAGCAAAAATATTCCAAATAGGAGAACAAATTCTATGCAAAGTTCCGATTGTAAAAAGCGTCTATTCATCCGCAAAGCAGATAAATGATGTCTTATTTATACATAAAGGTGAAAGTGAATTTAGAAGGGCTTGCCTTATAGAATATCCCAGGAAAGGCATATATACAATGGGTTTTGTAACTTCCGATGCCGCGCATGAAATTGAAGAAAAAACAAAAAACAAGCTTATAAATATATTTATCCCTAACACCCCCACCCCCGCAACAGGATTTTTGATTATGGTTCCAGTGCAAGAAGTAATCCTTCTTGAAATGAGAACAGACGCAGCGTTTAAATATATTGTTTCGGGCGGTGTGCTTCAACCTGAAAGCAACAGATCACATTCTTCAAATGTTGAAGAATGAGTTAACCCCAATTATTCACCCCGATTAATTATCATAATCGGGGTTTATATATTTTTAGGCGCATTTCCTAAATGAACATATTTCAAGCCGGCATCATGCCCAATTTTTTCAGCCATTTTTAGCGTCTCAAGAGGTGTCGGTTCCAAATAAGAAAACTCAAAATACGGGAAAAATCTTGTCACATGCCACGGAGTCTCAGATCCCAGTTCTTTTGTTATCCACTCCGCAATGTCTTTTAATTGTTTCTCATCATCATTAATCGTTGGAATGACATTTGTAACGCATTCAACATGTATCCCAAGCTCTTTTGCCTTTTTGGCAGCTTTAAGGATATGAGTAAAATCATAAACATTTGCCAATTTTATATAAGCTTCATCTGTAAACCCTTTTATATCAACCCTATAAGCATCAAGATATGGGGCTATCATTTCAAGAGGAGGAATAGAGGTATAACCATTTGTCACCCAAACGGTATAAAGATTATTTACTTTCGCAAGCTTCGCTCCTTCAAAAGCATATTCAAACCAAATCGTCGGTTCATTATAAGTCCATGCAATTCCGGAAGAATTATATTTTTTGGCAAGCTTAATTAAATCTTCAGGAGCTATTTTGTGATAAGACAACTTTTCGTTTGAAATGTCAGCATGTGCTATTTGCCAATTCTGGCAATGACCACATTTCATATTGCAACCGTAAGTGCCAACAGATAATACCCTTGTTCCTGGATGAAAATGATAAAGAGGCTTTTTCTCTATCGGGTCATTTGCAATAGAAGAAACAATATTGTAAATCAATGAGTAGAGTTTTCCATCAATGTTTTGCCTTACACCACAATACCCTACACTTCCATTTTTGATCCTGCAATCACGGGGACATAAAAAACAATGAACATTTTCACCCCGATGCCATAATCGGGGTTCATTGTCTGATTTCTCATAAAAAAGAGCCTCTTTTTTTTGATCAAACACTATATAATAATTTTAACATAAACATTTAAGACAAGGTAAGAAATGCTTTACATACTAAATGTAAAATAAATTTCATCTTCCCCCCCCTGATCCAACCCCTTAGCATAGCCCATATTAACAGAGACAGGAAACATCCCCCACCCATTTATAGTAGACAACCCAAGTTCAGCGCCAATAGTCCTCTTCCAGTCAATAATAGAAGCAGAACCAAATGTCGCCCCCACCTGATCATAAAAAAACTTACCGTATATTCTGTCCAAAAATAGATATCCATATCCAAAACCATTTTCAGGATAACCTACAGGGAAAATATATTGGATTGACCCTTTTGCCGATTTTGATCCGGAAATATAGTTATAAGGATAACCTCTTACAGAAATATTTTTATAACTAAATCCACTCTGGACAAAACTGTCACCATAATTTATATTTCCTGTCGCGCTTAATCCTAAAACATGATGAGGAGTAAACATTTTATGATAAGTTGATCCACTAATAGTATAACTTGTCAAATTATAGTCGGACCCAGCATCTTTGGAATAAAGCCTCGTTGCAATGGATAACGATACCCCCCCCTCCGGTGCAACCGAATAACCAAAGCTCCTTAAACTGTTATACCGATAAGCAGCAAAATATCCTCCTAATTTTCCCAACGTTGGCTGATTACTTAAACCCTCTAAAGAAGAAATATTGCTCAAATTATTATACTCATAGCCTACGGAAACCGATTGCCTGTCAAACTCAGAAAGAAACCTATTGTCGTATAAAGAGAGATAAGCCCCCAAATTTTGCTCGCGTTCCCAATAAGTTTTTGTATCAGAATCCCACAAATAAGAATAAGCAACATCCCCTGCCGTAAAAGTCAATTGTGGCAAAAACTGATCATTATTATAGATAAAAGAATATGTAGGCCTTCGAGCTGTCCAATCATAACCAAATTGCAAAACCGAATACTGTTGCCCTAAAACATCAATTCCGGCAGTATATGCCAGCATATGATCCCCATTCTCATCTGAATAAGAATAAGGAAACCAAAACTTAGGCAAAAAAGATGGCAATGGATTATAATCATATTTTTTTAACACAACATCATCTTTTACTCTTGCCTCATCTGTTTCAATCACTGATTTATATTCTTCTTTCTTGTTGTCAAAATTTATTTTCTTCCAAGAAGAAGGGTCAAAATCAATTAAAGCTAAGTCACAACCTTTCTCCGTATAATTAATATACGCTATTTTTTTGACGTCAGAAGAAACATTTGGCATTCCAGCCATTCCTAAAACATTTGTTATCTTATAAATTTCGGAGGTTTTCAGATTAAAAGCATATATATTGGGAACACTGCTTGCGTCCGATTCAAACAAGAGATATTTCCCGTCAGGACTAAAAGATGGATTGCCTTCTATTGAAAGTTTTTTAGTGGTCATTAACTTTTCAATGCCTGTATTAACATCAACAAAAACTATTTTCTGCTTACCTTTTACCCATTTTGCAACAGCAATTTTTTCCCCATCGGGAGAAAATTTAGGAGATAAATACTGCTCTTCCTCGTTTGATGCCGTAAATTTTCTTTGCCCTGAACCATCACTATTCATAATCCACAAGCTTTTCGTTCCAAGATTATTTCTTACAAAAACAATTTTTTCCCCGTCAGGAGAAATTGCAGGATCAGATGCTCGCGCCCCTTCTGTTAGCCTTTTCTGCGAACCTGTTTTTAGGTTTAAACTATAAATATCTTTAAAATAATAATAATTTTTATATATATCCCCTTTTGTAAAATATAAAATATCACCGTTAATAGTCATAGAATCGTCATAAAGTATCCCTTCCAAGATTTTATTTTCTTCGCCTGTTTTTACATCAATACACTTAATCCGTGAGGAATCATCCATGTCAGCGCTGGTATAATATATTTTTGAAGAATTGCTCCTCCATACGGGTTTGGCTTTAAAATATCCGGTATGTGTTAAAATTTTCGGAGAAGTTACGGTTTCTTTTTCTATGTTTTTCTTTTTTTCTTCCGATTTTTTTATAAGATCCTCTTCCCAATCTTTCCAAAGAACCCACAAAGTTTTGCCAAAAATATTAGAAAATGCCATATCAATACCATAAGAAAGGACATAATCACCGTATTCCTGGCTTAAACGATATATTTTCTCTTCTCCATAAGTATTAGCTAAATATTGTATAAAACTGCTTCCGTACAAATAAGCGACATTTCCCATCGGCCATCTTACTGTTGAAACGGAAGCTTGCTGTATACTCTTCATATCTTTAGACAAAGCTTCCATTCTAAGGCACGCTTGCCATCTTGGGTCATCAAGCCTTCCGCCTTTAGAAAATTTCGTCTCTTCATATACCGCTATCCCTTCTATAATAAATAAAGGATTTAGAAAGTTAGGAAAAAAAGACCGCCCCAAAAGCATTTTAAAAAGGACAGTGCTCCCTTCAACCGTATCCAAATGAAGCAAATGAGTATATTCATGGACAAAAACAAAATGCAACCAATCATCATAAGAAAAAGGTTGCGCATTAGAATCCATATTAGCCACAAAAATATAAATCAATGGGTTTGGCAAAACCGTAGTAAAACCGTTTGTATAGTCAGTATTATCCAAAAGGACAACATCTGTTTTAAGATCAGGAGTATGCCTAAACAGAGGAGATAACCTTAAATGAACTTCTTCCGCAATTGAAGCAAGTTTATATGCTATAGGTTCCAATTTATCATAATAATTTATTTTAAAATGAAGGGTCTCCAAAGTTTTCCATTTTAGGGATGGATCAATTGATGTTGCAGCCTCGCAAGGAAATCCAAATGACAAAACCCAAAATCCAAATAAAACCCAAAATCCAGAAATCAAAATAATTCGAAATTTGGATTTTATTCGTCTCGATTCGTTCGGGACGTAATTTGTCATTTTAAAGATATTCCCAGCCTTTCTTTAAACCCTTGTGTTAAAGCGTATTTAATCTCATCAAAGACAACTTCCCGCCCTAAAACTTCTTCAACACTAATAGCATTATAGCGTTTAAATGGCCTTTTTAAAACTGAAAAAATCCTTTCATCAGATTTCCTGACAAAAATAGAACCCTGTTGAAGTATTGCATTTTTCCCTCGTTTCTGAGCGCTCCCCACAACTTTTTTGCCCTCAACTACAATTTCATGTTCAGCAGGATAAGAAAAACATAAACCAGGTTGTCGGCGGTTTGTGATTTGTTGTCGATGGTCTGGTGTCTGTTGTTTGATATCCGCTTTAATCCCAATACTCTTCAAAGCAATGACAACCGCCTCTGATATAAAAAGATAAGACGATATAAGCCCTTTCGGTAAAATTGGATTTTCAGCTGGCATAATTAAAGAATATGTAATTTCCGCTGTATTATGAAAAACAATTCCCCCGCCTGTCGGCCTTTTTACAACCTCCCACCCCAAAGATTTTGCTTTTTGCATATCAATTTCTTTTTCTTCTTTTTGAGAATAACCAAGCGATATACAAGGAGGATAAAAAGAGTAAATACAAATTACATACAAATCATCCTTGGCTTCACATTTTTGAAAAAGGGAAAGATCGCGTTGCATGTGAAAAGAACCTGATTTGTTTTTATCAATAAAAAGACTGAATTTTTTCATACTAAAATTAACGGAGTAGAATAAAACATAACAAAAAGCTAAACCATTCATTCTTTAGCAACAATAATCCCTCAATATGGGCTCCCTCGCAGCTCTTGTTTCATTAAGACGGCGAACAGGAGTAACATGAGGAGCTGACATTACAATCTCAGGATTATATTCACATTCTTTGGCAATTTTAATCATAACATCACAAAATGCATCCAGAGTCTCTTTTGACTCGCTTTCTGTAGGTTCAATCATTAATGCCTCAGAAACAATAAGTGGGAAATAAATTGTAGGCGGATGAAAACCATAATCAATTAACCGTTTTGCAATATCAAGAGCTTTAACTCCATATTTTTCTTTCTGCCATTTTGCGGAAATCACAAATTCATGCTGGCAAACTCTATCATAAGGCAAAAAATAATACTCTTTTAACCGATTCATCATATAATTAGCATTTTCTACCGCTTTTTCAGAAACTCTCCTCAAACCAAAAGCTCCAAGATTTCTTATATAGCTGTAAGCTTTTACCAAAACATTAACATTTCCGTAAAACGAATGCACTCGACCTATACTCTTTTCTCCCTTATCCAATATCCCATACCCCGTATCCTTTTTAATAATTCTAGGTCCTGGCAAATATGGTTCAAGTTTTTCATTTACCCCAACAGGCCCAGCCCCGGGCCCCCCTCCACCATGCGGGGTTGAAAAAGTCTTGTGCATATTAAAATGAGCCACATCAAATCCCAAATCCGCAGGACGACAAATACCAAGATTTGCATTCGCATTTGCCCCGTCATAGTAAACAAGACCTCCTACAGAATGAATAAGCTCAACAACTTTCAGAATATGTTCATCAAACAGGCCAAGCGTGTTTGGATTAGTAAGCATAAGTCCCGCAGTATCTTCCCCTGCTATTTTTTTTAAGGCCTCAACATCAATATTTCCATGGGAATCAGACGAAACAACTATAGTTTCAAACCCAACCATCGATGCCGACGCAGGATTGGTCCCATGCGAAGAATCAGGTATTACAATTTTATTTCTAACAGAGTCGGTATCCGACGGTCTGTTGTCCATAAAATAAGCCTTCATCATTAAAAGAGCGGTCAACTCACCATGAGCCCCCGCAGCAGGCTGAAGAGTAAAGGCTTTAAAACCAAAAATGGCACAAAGATATTGTTCCAAATTATAAAGCAACTCGAGAGTCCCCTGGATTTCCGATTCATCTTGCATTGGATGAAGATTTGTAAAGCCGGGCATCGCAGCTATCTCTTCATTAACTTTCGGGTTGTGTTTCATGGTACAAGAACCAAGAGGATAAAAATGAGTGTCTACCGAAAAGTTTTTTTGTGATAATTTTGTAAAATGTCTTACCACTTCTAATTCAGACAAACAATTCAAGGGCAATGTTTCTCTCAATAAATTAATTGGAATTAAAGTCTCTAAAGGCTCTGAAGTGACATCACAAGAAGGAATTATTTTGGAAAAAGACTCTTCCTTTTCTTCTGTATTAACCGATCCTTTATTCATCTTAGATTACCGATTTTTGTGTTTCTACATCAAATAGATGAATTTTGCGTAAATTAAAAACAACAGTAAACTTACTGCCAGGAGGAGTATCTGTCATTACTCCAACCCTGGAAACAAGTGGAATATCTCCTACTTTCAAATAAACATAAGTTTCAGACCCCATAAGTTCTCTAAAATCAACCTTTGCATCAATTGTAAATTTTCGATCTATCCATGCGGAAGAAGGAACATCCCATATATCAGAAGGTCTAATTCCAAAAAGCATATTTTTATCTTCATAGCCCTCAAGATATTCACCGTACCCCAAATCTTCTGTAAAATCAATTTTAAAACTGCTGGCTTCAAAACTATATATCTTCCCTTTTTTTCTTAAAACACCTTTTACAAAATTCATTGGTGGAGATCCTATAAAACCTGCAACGAATCTATTAGTAGGTTTTTCAAACACCTCTATAGGAGGAGCCACCTGCTGCAATTCTCCGTTTAAAATAACAGAAATTCTCTGTCCCAAAGTCATAGCCTCAACCTGATCATGGGTAACATAAATCACTGTAGCATTAAGTTTTTGATGAAGTTTTTGAAGTTCAGCCCTCATTTGCACGCGAAGCTTGGCATCAAGGTTGGACAAAGGTTCATCCATCAAAAAAACTAAAGGCTGTCTGACAATCGCACGCCCTAATGCAACCCGCTGCCTCTGTCCTCCGGATAATTGTTTTGGTAATCTGGTTAAAAAATCTGTCAAACCCAAAATTTCCGCAGCCTCTGCGACTCTTTTATCAATCTCACTCTTTGAAATTTTTCTAAGTTTTAGGCCAAAAGCCATATTATCATAAACTGACATGTGAGGATATAACGCATAAGATTGAAAAACCATTGCAATGTTCCTATCTTTTGGAGGAACATCATTAACACGTCTATCGCCAATATAAATATCGCCTTCTGTAATTTCTTCCAACCCTGCAATCATTCTAAGAGTAGTTGTTTTCCCGCAACCGGAAGGACCAACAAACACCATAAATTCCTTATCTGTAATCTCCAAATTAATATTTTTAACCGCTACAACATCGTCTTTAAATTTTTTGGTCACATTTTTTAGTACAACTCGAGTCACAATATCGCCCCTTTCTTAAAATTCTTTTCCAAGGTTTACCATTTCAATAGCCGAAAGCGCAGCCGTAAATCCTTTATTTCCTGGTTTTGCACCCGCACGTTCTAGCGCTTGTTCCAATGTGTCAGTTGTAAGTATACCAAAAATAATAGGAATTCCCATGTCCAAAGAAACGTTGGCAATTCCTTTTGCTACTTCTGACGCCACATATTCAAAATGGGATGTCGCACCACGAATAACAGCCCCAAGACAAATTATAGCATCATATTTTTTAGATTCAGCGAGTCTCTTTGCAACAAGCGGTACTTCAAAAGATCCAGGGCACCAGACAACTGTCATCGAAGTATCCTTTGCTCCATGCCTTTTTAAACAATCTAACGCCCCATTTAGCAACCCTTTGGAAACCATGTCATTAAACCTAGAAACCACTATACCAAATTTTCCTTCCGACGCATCAAGATTAGCTTCCACTATTTTAATCATCTTTAATCACTCCTCCTAAAATATGCCCAAGTTTTTTTGATTTGGTTCTTAAATAATGCAAATTATACTTATTGGGCTTAACCTGTAAAGGAATTCTCTTTACAATCTTCAAACCATATCCTTCAAGTCCGACCACCTTCTTAGGATTATTCGTCATCAATCTAACTGTAGTAAGCCCTAAATCTCTTAATATCTGAGCGCCTACCCCATAATCTCTTAAATCAGGAGGAAATCCTAATTTTTCATTGGCTTCAACGGTATCATATCCTCTATCTTGTAGTTCATAAGCCCTGATTTTATTGGATAGGCCGATCCCCCGCCCCTCCTGTTTCATGTACAATACCACACCAAGCCCTGTAAATTCTATTTTCTTTAAAGCCTCGATTAATTGATCCCCGCAATCACATCTGCATGAACCAAAGACATCTCCTGTTAAACATTCTGAATGAACCCTGACTAAAACATCTGTCACTCCGGAAACTTTGCCTTTGACTATAGCTAAATGATGATCGCCTGAAACAAGATCAAGATAATCTACTAAGGTAAACGTACCATATTTTGTAGGCAATTTCGCCGTTGCAATTTTTTTCACCAGTTTTTCTCTTTTTATTCTATACTTAATAAGATCCGCAATCGTCACAATTTTTAATTCATGTTTTTTTGCAAATTTAAACAGATCTTTTACTCTGGCCATTTTTCCATCATCTTTTATGATTTCACATATAACCCCTGCGGCTTGTAGTCCAGAAAGAGATGCTAAATCAACAGCAGCTTCTGTGTGTCCGGCTCGTTTTAACACCCCACCCCTAACCGCACGAAGAGGAAAAACATGCCCGGGACTTACCAAATCATCCTCTTTTGATTTTAAATTAATCAATATTTCAATGGTTTTTGCCCTATCTGAAGATGAAATACCGGTTGTTACTCCAAACAAATGAGCCGCATCAACCGAAACAGTAAAAGCGGTCTTCATTTTCTCTTTATTGGAAGGAGTCATAGGCTGAAGTTTTAATTCATCGATACGTTCACCCGTCAATGGGACACAAACCAATCCACGGCCAAAAGTTATCATAAAATTAACAGCAGACGGGGTTATCTTTTCGGCAGCCATCACCAAATCGCCTTCATTTTCACGATCCTTGTCATCAACAACTATAACAAACTTGCCGTTTCTGATATCTTCTAAAGCTTCTTCTATTTTATTAAATTTCATAACTATTTCCGGCCGCATAGACATTTTTAATTGTCAACAATTCCCATAGGAAGAATGCCCGAATCAATAAAAACCTGTTCAGTAGAAGTTACTGGCGTTCCTTTAAGCAATCCTTCTAGATATTTTGCAATGATATCAACTTCAATGTTAACCTCATCGCCTATCTGCCGCCCAACAAGATTAGTATTTTGAGCTGAATGAGGAATTAAAAAAACAGAAAAACCATCTTTATATAAATTAGCAACAGTCAAGCTGACTCCATCCAACGTCACAGATCCTTTCAAAACAACATATTGTTCCAGACCTTTTGGCAAATGGAAGAAAAGTTCATATCCTTTTTCATTAACCCTTTTTTCAACTATTTTGACAATCCCATCAACATGCCCTAAAACAATGTGGCCGGAAAGTCTCCCATTAAAAGATAGCGCCCTCTCCAGATTAACCTTCTGGCCTACTTTACAACGAGAAAAATTTGTGGTCTTAAGTGTCTCTTTTGAAACTGTTGCGGTAAAAGTATTGCGAGAAATATCTATAATGGTCAAACAAACTCCATTAACAGCTATACTATCACCAACAGACAAATCTTTGAAATTTTTTTTAATTGAAATGGTAATAACGCCGCTTTGTCCATTATTCAGAAAAGAAGTGATAATCCCTATTTCTTCAACAATCCCAGTAAACATTATTAATATATATTTTACTATAAAATACGTAAAAAATCAAAGCAACTCAGTGTAAATCTTCAGTTCTCCCAAACGTTCCAAATAAACCCCGATTATGATAATGGGACTGTTACAAAATATATAATTGTGTCATGGGTCTGTTGCATAATGGTCATTCCCGTGAAAACGGGAATCTATTTCTCAGAAAACAAGATGGATCCCCGCTTTCGCGGGGATGACAAATTGCAAAAACCGCTATTATGCAACAAGCCCGTCATGGTGAGCTTGTCGAACCATGCGTAATTTTAAGGCTTTCGCAACAATCCCATAATCGGGGTAAACGGTTTTGTTGTCATCAGAAAAGTTCGTAACTATTTCAAAAAACTGACAAGTTACAAATCAGCAAGCCTTAATATACCCGCCTAAAATCCCGTTAATAAATTTGGCAGCTTCAAAAGAAGAATATTTCTTGGCAAGTTCAAGCGCCTCATTTATTACAACTTGAGGAGGAGTTTTCGTAAAAATCAATTCATATAAAGCCACTCTAAGTATATTCCTGTCAACTCCGCTCATTCTTTCAATCGGCCAATCTTTGGAGTGTTTTTTTATAATAGAATCTATCTCGTCTTTTTTATCAAAAGCGCCGCAAGCAAGATGTTTAGCAAAAGACAAACTCTCTTCTATCATATTCTCTTCTTTAGAAAGCCTCTCTATAATTTCTAAAACTTTTGCCAAACCAAAATCAGCTTCATATAAAGCTTGCATCGCAAGCCGTCTGCCGGTGGTTCTTTTTCCCATGTTATTCCTTTAAAAAATGATGCTCAACAAAATGCGTAGAAAAATGACCAGATCTAAAAGCTTTACTATTCATAACTTCCAAATGAAAAGGAATTGTAGTTTTAATTCCGTCAACTACAAATTCATCCAAAGCTCTCTTCATGCGAACAATAGCTTCATTCCTATCTTTGCCCCAAACTAATAATTTTGCTAAAAGCGAATCATAATAAGGAGAAATTTTATACCCTGAGTAAGCATGGCTATCAACTCTTACTCCAGGCCCTCCCGGAGGAAGATAACTAGTAATTTCTCCTGGGGATGGCCTAAAATTCTTAGCAGGATCTTCAGCATTTATCCGACATTCTATTGCATGGCCATAAAATTGAACGTCTTTTTGTCTTAAAGAAAGCTTTTCTCCCGCAGCAATGCTTATCTGCTCTTTTATAATATCAATGTTAGTAATCATTTCAGTAACAGGATGTTCAACCTGAATACGAGTGTTCATCTCCATAAAGTAAAACTTCCCATCACAATCAAATATAAACTCTATCGTCCCGGCGCTTGAATAATTCACGGCTTTTGCAGCTTTTACTGCAGCATTCCCTAGTTTCTCCCGCAACTTATTGTCCACAACAGGAGACAAAGCCTCCTCAATAAGCTTTTGATGTCGTCTTTGAATTGAACAGTCACGTTCTCCTAAATGAATCACATTGCCATATTCATCCGCAAGTATTTGAACTTCTATATGGCGGGGTTCTCCAATGTACTTTTCAATATAAACCTCAGGATTTCCAAAAGCAGCGCCAGCTTCGGCTCTTGCCATTTTAAACGCATGCAATAGCTCACCTTCCGAATGAACAACTCTCATCCCCTTTCCTCCGCCTCCAGCTGTCGCTTTAATTAAAACAGGATAACCAATTTTTGAAGCTATTTTTACCAATTCCTTTTCGTCAGAAACATTTCCGTCAGAACCTGGAACAACAGGAACGCCAGCTTTTTGCACAGTCATTTTTGCCGTGCTTTTATCTCCCATTTTTTCCATTGCTTCTTTAGCTGGCCCGATAAACTTAATCTTATGTTCCGTACAAACATCTGTAAATTTACCGTTCTCAGCTAAAAATCCATATCCGGGATGGATTGCCTCCGCGCCCGAAAGCTCGGCAACTGCAATAATACTTGCAATGTTTAAATAACTTTGCGTCGGAGAAGCAGGCCCGATACAATATGATTCATCAGCAAGTTTAATATGAAGGGAATCTTTATCTGCTTCAGAGTAAACCGCAACAGACTCTATATCCATTTCTTTTAAAGCTCTTATTATACGAACAGCTATTTCTCCGCGATTTGCAATCAACACTTTTTTAAACATATAAAAAAACAACCCCCTGCAACAGACAAATTAAAAGTATACTATATTTTCATCTTTAGTGCAGCCTCAATTAAACTATCTATCTCACCATCAATAACAGATTGGACATTACCTATTTCAACTCCCGTTCTATGGTCTTTAACCATTGTATACGGTTGAAAAACATAAGAACGGATTTGGTGTCCCCATTCTATTGCTTTTCTTTCACCTTTTAATTCTTCAATTTTATCTTTATGTTCCTTTAGCATCATTTCATACAATTTCGCCTTTAAAATTCTCATGGCATACTCACGATTCTGGTGCTGAGAACGCTGTTGCTGGGATTGGACAACTATACCGGTTGGAATATGTGTGATTCTAATAGCAGAAGATACTTTATTTACATTTTGGCCTCCGGGTCCGGACGCCCTAAAAGTATCAACCCTCAAATCGCCTGGATTTATATCAACCTTTATATCCTCCGCAACTTCAGGCGCCACTTCAACTGAGGCAAACGAGGTATGTCTTTTCCCTTCTGACGAAAAAGGTGATATTCTAACCAATCTATGAACGCCTGTTTCCGCCTTTAAATATCCATAGGCATATAATCCGGATATTATAAGAGTAGCGCCCTTAATTCCAGCCTCCTCCCCATAAGACATATCGGCAAGTTCAACAGAATATCCTTTAGATTCCGACCAACGGGTATACATGCGAAATAATATTTCTGCCCAATCCTGAGCATCAGTTCCTCCTGCTCCCGAAGCTATAGTTAGAATTGCATTGTTTTGGTCATAAGCGCCAGAAAGCAATGCCGTAATTTCAAGCGAGGCAATCTCTTTTTTTATGTTTTCAAATTCTTTCCTAATCTCAGCCTCTTCCTTATCGCCGGAAGCAAGCTCAGTTAAAACTTTTATATCATCAAAATTATCGCGAAGATCATTATAACTTTTGGTCTCTTTTTCAAGAGACTTCATCTCTTGAAGCGTTTTTTTTGCCTTGTCGGGATTAGACCACAAATTATCCGATTGAGTCTCTTTTTGCAACTCACTTATACGGATTTGCTTGGTGTCAACTTGCAAAAACTCTTTTATTTTATCAATACGGGCACTTAACTCCTGAATCTCTTTTTTTAAATCATCAAGCATAATAGAATTCAATCTTATCATTTTCACAACTTAAAATTAAGCGAATATTTTTTACCCCCCCCCTAAAAAAATAAATTGAACCCCGATTATTCACACCAGAATCAATAACTAACAAATTATCAAACATTACTTACGGTATGAATAATCGGGGTGAAATTTCCAGTTTTAACCTCCGAAGAAGTTGTGTGCATAAAAAAGGTTTTTAAATAAATAACGGAGGCAGATAAAAAATGAGTGATATGACAATTTATGCTTTAGGAAATATGTGTAGGAGGAATGGGAGTAGTTGTCAGGCAAAGATAGTAGAAGAGGATGCAAAGAATATATATAATGAAGCATCAGAAAAATTTCCAGCGGATCAAGAGAAGATTGATGGGGCATTTATTGAGGCCGCAAATTTAGATGGAGACGATAACCTTTCTCCCGAAGAGGCTCAAATTGTTGCAGATGCAATGGAATATTATGGCGGGGAAGTTGAATCTGTTCTTTCACTGACAAGGTGCTTGTCCGCGTTAAAAAATTGCACTGAAGTGGATGATTTAATAAAAATTGAAGTAATAGAATTTCTTTTGGAAAATGGCTGTACAGAAGAACAGATAACAGATGGCACTATTTTACTGGAAGATGGCGGATGGTATGTTAACTTAAATATAAACAGTAAAAGCAATTTTACAATAGGCGGAATTTCATTAAGCGTGCAATATCCATATGCTCCTTATGTAACTAATAAAAAACCTTTAAAGTTAAGATTATATTTTGATGGCAATAAACATACAACTGATGATCCGTATTTGTCTATTAACATAAAAGATCGAAAAATTTATGTTTCGGCAAATTTAGCAGAAGAGCTAACTCTCTCTTTCGGGGAAAATAATCCTTTTATTGATAAGCAAACAGGAAGTGGAGATTTTGTCGTAAGATTCAATCATAGTGAGGCAGGTTTAAGTTTTGAGAGTTATCCAGCAATCAAGATAATAGTCAGCGAGGATCGGAATAGTTACCCTTTTTTCATTGAAAATGGGAGCGTGACTGTTAAAATAAACAAGAATTATCCTGTAAGAGTTGAAGATAATGGAAGAAATGCAAAATCAACGCCGTCAACTATTGTTGTTGATAGCACTCGCTTGGATACAAATGAATGGGGAGAAACAAGCCCTTCTTCATTTAAGTATAATTTGCCGGTAACTCCCAATCTTACACAACCAACAAATTCTTTCAGTGGCTGTTCTTCTTCAACCGATAGCAGTGGATATTCTATGCAAGATTTTAAAAGAGATACAGGAATTGAAATACCCGAAAGATTCTCTAACATTAATGATATAATATTAAGATATCTGGCATATTCAATTTTGTCTCTTCCTCTTGCGGCACAGGGAAAAGTTAAAGTCATTGAATTTGGTATGAGCGATAATGGTGTCATTTTTAATAAATTCCCAGAAATTACTTTTAATAAAGATTCAGGCTTATTATTTCTTCCCAGCACTACATTCCCAATTTATGGCAATGTTTGTAGCGATTCTTTTTTCGATGCGCTTTGGGTTCATAGCGATTGCGCAGAAGAACCTCCTCGTCTTTTGATAGGATTGGCAGACATACATCAAACCGTCATTTCTGCAGTTGTGCCAGAAGATGTAATAACCAAATGGCAACGGCACCCTTCTCCTCTTGCCGACTCCTCTTCCACTCAACAGATTAGAGAAGAGATTGGATATTCGTTGTATAGACTTGTTACCAGTGGAGATCGGTTAATAGAACTATCTGGTGATAATCAAACTAGGTATAATAACAATTTAATCTTGCTAGAAACTGCAGGACTTGTAACCTCTCAACAGATTGAGGTTATTATAAATAAGAATGCTAAATAAATGGCTCTTCGCAGTTTTGAGTGGGTAAATATAACAGAATTTTAATGAAAATGATTAATCTAACAGAATTTTTTCAAAGATTCTTTAAAAACTTTCTAATGTCATCATGATTTCCAATTATCAATAGTGTTGTTTTTCCATCAACGAGAGAAAATAAAATTCTATCTTTTATTGAGGCTCTTATTTCCCAAATGGTTTTTCTTAATTGTTTTAAACCTAATCCTTCAGTCTTTATCCCTGAATCAAAAAATGCAACTAATTCTGAAACAGCTCTTTTAACTTCTTCTTGCTTATAAAAATCAAGCTTTTTAAAGAGCCGTTCAAAAAGAGCCGTTGTAAGAAATATCATTTTTTTGAAATCTTTTCCAAATGAAGCAACAATTCATTCCCATCTTTAAAAGATTTATTTTTCTTGTTATCGGCTAATTTTTCTAGTTTTTTAAACTCTTCATCGTTAAAGGTTTCTTCTTTAGTTTTTGGTGTAATTATTATTTTATATCCGTCATCGGTTACTTCTACATAATCACCTTTATGCAGGCCAACTCTGTCAAGAATCAAGTCAGGTATTTTGAGCATATTTTTTTCTTTAATTTTTTGAACCATATTTTATTTCCTCCAATAATTAATTATCATATAATAAATAAAATTACTAAGCAAGCTTGCAAAATATCAAAAATTTTATCATTAATTCATATTACGCAATGTTATAATATCCTTTAACATGGATTTTAAAACTATAAAAATAGGGCCTATTCAGACAAATTGTTATATCATAAGCGACAACAACGAAGCACTTGTCATTGATCCCGGGTTTGATATTGATCAGATACTTCCCCTTTTAAAAGACACAACCGTCAATGCGATTGTTTTAACCCATGGGCATTTTGACCATGTTACAGAAGCCTTTCTCCTGCAAGCCAAAACAAAAGCTCCTGTCTTAATCCACGAAAAAGATGAAACTATGATGGCCTTTACCAACAAAATGAAAGCGAACCGTTTGCTCAAAGATGGGGATGTTATAACAGTCGGAAATGAAAAGTTTGTTGTAATCCATACCCCAGGCCACAGTTCGGGATCCATATGCCTATACAACGAAAAAGAAAAACTCTTGTTCAGCGGTGACACGCTTTTTTATGGGACATATGGCAGAACAGACCTCCCCGGAAGCTCTCAAAAAGAGATGGAAAAATCGCTAAAAAAATTGCTAAAACTTCCTGAAAATGTTAAAGTTTATCCGGGTCACGGTAGAGAAACAACGATTGGAGATGAGCAATCCCTCACCCAATCTCAGTTGTTTTAATAACTTATAGTAATTAAACCCTCTCCCTCAGGGAGAGGGTGATTTGGAGAAAGTTTTTTGAAAATATTATTGGCAGGTTATAATTTAGATAACGAAGTGATTGAAGCTTTAAAAAAAGGCAAAACAAACAGAACAGATGTAACGCCTGAAGTATTGTCCGCTTCCTATGCTCGCATAAGCCGCGATCCCCGCCCTATCGACTCCTTACGCAAAGCGGCGCGGGAAGAAGTGGAAAAAGCGCGCAAATCCAACCAGAATATTATCTTTAAAATGGGGCATCACTCCGTTGCCGAACACGCGGTATTTAACTTTGACCTGATAGATGTCTCCCGTCTTGCCATGGAAGAAATCGAAAAATTCCGCCTCTGCTCATATACGGAAAAATCACAAAGATACCAAAAACTTGAAGACAATTTTTTAATCCCCGAAGAAATAAAATCGGTAAGAATGGAAAATCTTTTTGTCGAAACCCTAAAGGCACAAAATAAAGCATATCAGTCAGCTGTCGCAATAGATGTCCCGCCCGAAGATGCCCGATATATTACATCCCTTGCAACTTTAGGTCAGGTCGGAATGACCGTAAACGCAAGAAATCTTGAGCTTTTGTTCAGGAGGTTTGCTTCTTCTTCCTTAGCAGAAGTCAGACAGATCGGTAAAGAGATGTTTCGCCTTGTCGAAAAAATCGCCCCTTCTATAATTTTGTTCACGCAGGCTACGCCTCTTGACCGCGATACTTATCCTGCGCTTCAAGACTGGGCAAAAAATAATGTAAAGAATAAAAATAATAACAATACAGAAGAAGTCTCCTTAATTAATTTTGATAAAGAAGCCGACAATATTATTTTAGCCTCCCTCTTACATATTTCAACAGATTTAGATTTTAATACTTGTCTAAAAGAAATTAAAAAATTAAGCCATAAAAAACAATTGGAACTCATAAAAATCTCCCTTAAAAATTTAGAATTTTTTGATTCAACCATCAGAGAATTTGAATTTTCGGATTTAACTTTTGAACTTATTATATCTTCGGCTTGTTTTGGACAATTAAAAAGACACAGGATGGCAACAACAACTGCTCAACCGTATAATCCAAAACTCGGAATAACAGTTCCAAAAACCATAAAAGAAAAAGGGCTTGAAAAAGAATTTGTAAATATTGCCGTGGAAACAGAAAAAGCATATGAAAAAATTTACAGAAAAAAATCGTTAGCAGCTCCTTATATTTTGACAAATGCCCATCGAAAAAGGGTTCTATTTAAATGCAACGCAAGAGAACTTTATCATATAAGCCGTTTAAGAGAAGATAAACATGCCCAATGGGACATTCACTCAATCACAAATAAAATGGTTTTTCTTGCCAAAAAAGCAATGCCAATATCAATGATTACAATCTGCGGAAAAGATTCATATACTGAAGTTTTTAAATCCGTTTTTGGAAAAGAACCAAAAATAAAACCCGTTTATTAACCCCGATTATCCTAATCGGGGTTTGTCCCGCGCGGTCATATACTCATCAAAGACATCATAACCGTATCTTTTGCATATTTGACCGTTTAAACCAAAGAGATGAGCAACTGTTTTAATTACATCCTTAGCCTCTTTTATGTCGATTGCCCGTTCATCTCTTATGAAACCTGTCGAGTTAAATACTAAAATATCAACATCAAAACAAGTAGAAAGACTTAAATTATGGTGTGAATATTGAGACCAGTTGATATTTGGATTTCCGCTATGCAACACTCCGCGCAACTCATTGTGTACAAGATCTGTCATAGATCCCACGCTGGCCGCAAACCCCTGAAATATATTGGTTAGAACCATCTCCCACGACACAACTCTTCCCTGTTTGTCAAAAGCTTCAAAATAAAAACTCAAAATATCCTTTAAATTATTAGTATCTTTCGGCAATAACTCCTTTTCGCTTAATCCTTTAAATTTCATGCTATAATCATAATAGCCTGCAAAAGGAGATAAATTTTTAAACAAATCATATGGATCTTTTGTTTGTAACAAGCCCATCAATTCTGATATTCTGACATTTGACATCGGTCTATTATCCGGATCTTTTAATAGATAAGTCTCAACAAAAACATTTGCAGGTTCTTTCCCTTCTTCATGCAATTCCAAAAAGTCCATCATTTTTCTTGCATTTGCTAAAACAGTATATTCTTTAACACCATCGTCTTTCTCTCTAATCTCTATAATTTTTCCGTCAGCTAATATGTCTCTTATAGAAAGAAGAGTATTCTTTATAAACTTAGTATCTAGGCTGTCTTCCAAATCACCTTTTATCTCCAATGTAATTGGGATCCTTTCTACTTCATGGGATTTTACATCATGCAAAAGGATCCTATCATTAACGCCATATATTCTGTCCAGGGCTTTTACTCTCCCTTCTTTATTTTTCATTGCATGCTCTAAACTTGCAACCATATCCATATCTCTTTCGACTTGTCCCTTCGAAACGCCTCCCATTATACCTTGACTTCCACGCTTAAAAGCAATTTGCAAGAAAGCTGTATCAGTATTACTGTTACCCGATATTTTTGATTTAGAATATTGCCAACCCATAACACTTTTAGAAGCCCTGATCCCTCCCCCTTTTGTTATTTGAACAACACCATTTGCATAACTTCTTGGAAAAGACCTGACATGCACGGTATCTTTCAGATAAAAACCGGGATCTGCCATATATACCGTGTCGCCATCAACAGTAGGAACAGGAATTTGATCCACCATAAGCTTTTCCACCAGCTTGATCTTTCCTTTATACCGGCCATCATGATACCTGCTTAACAGATAAAAGATCATTTTATCAAGCAATAAAATAGCTTCACCATTTTTTCTTATCCATGGGCTAGTCAACAAACTTTTCACCCTGCGTCTGAACTCCTGAGGGCTCTCTTTTACAAAACATCTTTTCATGATT